>NZ_JBHVYI010000072.1:0-23324 GCF_042880975.1 Streptomyces sp. NPDC058289 | reverse complement strand
CCTTCTCCCCGGCCGTCTTTTATTTTCCTCCCGCTACCCCGCGACTCCCCCCCCACCCCGGCGCCGCCGGCCCCCCCCCCCCCCCCCACCACCCTTCCGCGCACCGCCCCTCCGCCCTCCGCACCCAGCGATCCCCTTCCCCGTCCGGCCCGACTGGAGAACCGCCCATGCGCACCCGCACCCTCCTCCTCGGCCTGCTCCTCGGCCTCGCCGCCCTGCTGCTCCCGGCCCTTCCCGCGACGGCCGCGGACAACGGCACCTGGGGCGTCTTCCCGACGCCCCCGGCCGGTGCGGCGATGACCGACCGGGCGTACTTCTTCCACCAGGGCGAGGCCGGCACCACCATCAGCGACAGTGCGACGATCGTGAACTCCTCCGACAAGGAGCTGACGTTCCAGATGTTCGCCACCGACGCCGTCAACACCCCGGTGGGCGGCGGCTTCGCGCTGCTGCCGGTGGAGACGAAGCCCAAGGACGTGGGCACTTGGGTCGTGCTGCCGCCCGAGACCAAGACCACCGTCACCGTGCCGCCCAAGGGCCGCAAGGACTTCCCGTTCTCCGTGAAGGTCCCGGCGGACGCGACGCCCGGTGACCACGTGGGCGGGATCGTCGCCCTCAACACCGAGGTGGAGGGCATCCAGCAGGAGGGCAAGGTCCAGGTCGGGGTGAAGCGCCAGGTCGGCGCCCGGCTGTACTTCCGGGTTCCGGGCCCGGTGACCCCGGGGCTGAGCGTGGAGGACGTGAAGGTCAGCCGGGCGGCGCCGCTCCTGCCCTGGGTCAAGGACGCCCGCGCCAAGATCACGTACTCCCTGGTCAACCGGGGCAACGTGGTCGTCGAGCCGAAGGTGACGGTCTCCGCCGAGGGGCTGTTCGGCCGCCGGGTGCTCGACCGGCCGTCCCGTGAGCTGAAGCTCGTCCTGCTGCCGGGCCAGCGGATCGAGCTGACCGAGGAATGGGCGGACGCACCCCAGTCGGACTGGGTCACCGTCGACATCACCGTCGGCGCCTCCGCCTACCCCGACCTCGTCTCCTCCTCCGCTACGGGCTTCCTCGCCGTGCCGTGGACCGCACTCGGCGCCCTCCTGGTGCTGGCCGGCGCCGCCATCGCCGCCCGGGTGCTGCGCCGGCGCCGCCGGGCCGCCGCCGAACGGCCGGAACCGGCACCGGACTTGGCTGAAGCGCGGTGATCGGCCAAGGTGTCCCCAGGTGACGGCATTCGGCCATCGCCGGGCAGGCAACGGCGCCGGGGGGCACCACACATGGCACGACAGCACGGCGAAGCGGGGCCCGGCCGGCCGGCGCACGGAACCGTCCCCGCAGGTCCGCCGGCGGACACCGCCGCAGCGGGGATCGGACTGCTGACCCTCGTCGAGCGAACGCTGGGCACCGGCACCGCGGTGTACGTCCCGGGGGACGGCTGGATCCGGCTCACGCTCCCGCTCGACGACGGCGGTCCGGCCCCGGTCACGGTGGACGCGGTCGCGGACACCCGGCGGACCCCGCACGGGATCGCGTACCTCCTGCCGGGCGGCGGGCTGAACTTCGGCTCCGCCTTCTTCACCCCGTCCGACCTGAACCTCGCCCACCGGCTGCGCCGCGAGGGCCTGCTCGTCGTCGGCGTCACCCCGCGCGAGGACGCCGCGGCCGCGGAGGACATCGGCCCCGACTGGGGGCTCGCGGCGCACCGCCGGGATCTGGCCGCGGTCGTGGAGGCGCTGGACGGGGCGCTCGGGCTGCCGTACCAGTACGTCGGCCACTCCGCCGGGGCCCTGCTCGCCCTGGACGCGGCCGCGCACGACGACTCGCCCCGCCTGACCCGGGTGGTGGCGTTGGACACGACCGGCCCCTACTCCGGTGACATGGCCGTGCGGGCGGCCCAGACCCGGGACGCCTACGAGGCCCGGATCGGGCGGGGTGCGTACGCGACGGACCCGGGCCTGGCGGCGCTGTTCGCCCGGGCGGTCACCGACCCGGCGGGCTCCTCGGAGGTCCCCTGGCCCCCGGACCCCGGGCTCCGCTTCACCCACGCCGGGCTCGCCCACTTCACGCTGGTCCGCACCGCCCTGCTGCCCGGCCCTGCGGACTGGATCCACACCCAGGGCCAGGCCGCGGGCTCGTACGCCTTCGGAGCCGCCCCGGCCGGGGACCGCTTCGGCCTCACCCACACCACGCTCGCGACCTGGCACGCGGCCGCCGCCGGCCTGGGCAGCGGGCTGATCCCGGACGCCCTGTCGCGGGACCTGGCCGCGGTCTGGGCGGGCGACGAGAAGACGTACGCGATCGACTGGGAGCGGATCTCCGCCGAAGTGGTGTGGATCAACACCGAGCTGGGCCGCGGCGACCACACGCGCGGCCCCCGGCTGATCCGGGCGGGCGGCAACCCGCGGGTCCGCTTCACCGTCGTCCCGGGCTACGGGCACGGCGACCCCGTCTGGTCGGAGACGGCGGCGGCCGACGTCTGGTCACTGCTCTGAGCCCGGCGAAAACCCCAGCCCGGAGAGCCCGGCCGGAGAGCCCGGCCGGAGAGCCCGCCCGGACAGCCCGGCCGGACAGCCCACAACCGCAAGGCCCGGCCGGAAACGGGCTCGCCCCCCGCGGTGAGGGTTGCGGGGGGCGAGCGGTCTTACGAGGCGTACGGGGCCTGGCCCCGGACCCGGCGGTCAGTGGTTCCGCGGGAACCCGAGGTCGACACCGGCCGGGGCGTCCGACGGGTCGGGCCAGCGGGTCGTGACGACCTTGCCCCGGGTGTAGAACTGGATGCCGTCGTTGCCGTAGATGTGCAGGTCGCCGAAGAGCGAGTCCTTCCAGCCACCGAAGGAGTGGTAGCCCACCGGCACCGGGATCGGCACGTTGACGCCGACCATGCCCGCCTCGATCTCCAGCTGGAAGCGGCGGGCGGCGCCGCCGTCACGGGTGAAGATGGCGGTGCCGTTGCCGAACGGCGAGGCGTTCATGAGCGCCACGCCCTCCTCGTAGGTCTCGACGCGCAGCACGCACAGCACCGGGCCGAAGATCTCGTCGCGGTAGGCGTCGGAGTCGGTCTTGACGTTGTCCAGCAGCGAGAGGCCGATCCAGTGGCCGTTCTCGTTGCCCTCCACCGTGTAGCCGGTGCCGTCCAGGACCACGTCGGCGCCCTGCGCGGCCGCGCCCGTCACGTACGAGGCGACCTTGTCGCGGTGGGCTGCGGTGATCAGCGGGCCCATCTCGGAGGTCGGGTCGTTGCCGGGGCCGATCTTGATCTTCTCGGCGCGCTCGCGGATCTTGTCCACGAGGGTGTCGGCGATGGAGCCGACGGCCACGACCGCGGAGATGGCCATGCAGCGCTCGCCGGCCGAGCCGTAGGCGGCCGAGACCGCGGCGTCGGCGGCGGCGTCCAGGTCGGCGTCCGGCAGTACCAGCATGTGGTTCTTGGCGCCGCCCAGGGCCTGTACGCGCTTGCCGTTGGCGGAGGCGGTGCTGTGGATGTGGCGGGCGATCGGGGTCGAACCCACGAAGGAGACGGCCGCGACGTCGGGGTGCGCGAGGAGCGCGTCGACGGCGACCTTGTCACCGTGGACGACGTTGAGGACGCCCGCCGGCAGGCCGGCCTGGCTCGCCAGCTGCGCCAGCAGCGTGGAGGCCGAGGGGTCCTTCTCGCTCGGCTTGAGGATGAAGGTGTTGCCGCAGGCCACGGCCAGCGGGAACATCCACATCGGCACCATCGCCGGGAAGTTGAACGGGGTGATGCCCGCGACGACTCCGATCGGCTGGCGGATCGAGGAGACGTCCACGCGGCTGGACACCGAGGTGGACAGCTCGCCCTTGAGCTGCACGGTGATCCCGCAGGCCAGCTCGACGATCTCCAGGCCGCGGGCGACCTCGCCCAGCGCGTCGGAGTGCACCTTGCCGTGCTCGGCGACGATCAGCTCGGCGATCGCGTCGCGGTTGGCGTCCAGCAGGGCGCGGTAGGCGAACAGCACCTTGGTGCGGGCGGCCAGCGAGGACTGCCCCCAGGACAGGAACGCCTCCTTGGCGACCTGTACGGCGGCGTCGACCTCGTCGGCGGACGCGAGGGCGACCTGCGTGGTGACCTCGCCGGTGGCCGGGTCGGTGACCGGGCCGTAGTTGCCCGACGCGCCCTCGACGGTCTTGCCACCGATCCAGTGGTTGACGGTCTTCATGCCTAACTCCTTCACAGATGGCGACGTCGCTGCGCGGCTTGCCGGTCGTACTCTTCGCGGGCCTGGGCCGCCGACGCACGGGTCGCGGTCTCGGCCACAGGGACATCCCACCACGCCTGTGCGGGGGGCGGGCCCGACACAGTGTCGGGTGTTCGGGTCTGTGCGTAGACACATGTGGGACGGTCCGCCGCCCGCGCCTCCGCGAGGGCTTTGCGCAGGTCACCGATGGTGCGGGGGCGAATGACGGCCATCCCGAGGGAGGCCGCGTTGGCCGCCAGGTCCAGCGGCAGCGGCGCACCGCTGTACGAACCGTCCACCGCCCGGAAGCGGTAGGCGGTGCCGAACCCCTCGGCGCCCACCGCCTCCGAGAGGCCGCCGATCGAGGCGTATCCGTGGTTGTCGATGATCACCAGCCTGACCGGGGTCCCCTCCTGCACGGCGGTGACGATCTCGGTCGGGTTCATCAGGTACGTCCCGTCGCCGACCAGGGCCCACACCGGCCGGCCGGGGGCGGCCAGCGCGGTGCCGATCGCGGCGGGGATCTCGTAGCCCATGCAGGAGTACCCGTATTCGACGTGGTACTGGTCCGCGGAGCGGGCCCGCCACAGCTTGTGCAGGTCCCCGGGGAGCGAACCGGCGGCATTGATCAGGATGTCGTCACCGTCGACGAGGCCGTCCAGCAGACCCAGCACCTGTGCCTGCGTCGGGACGGAGTCCTCGTCGGGAGCCGCGTAGGCCCCGTCGACCAGCCGCTCCCACGCCCTCTTCCCTTCTTTGTACGCCGCCTCGTACGCGGGGTCCACCCGGTACCCGGCGACCTCGGCCCGGAGTTCCTCCAGGCCCTCCCGCGCATCGCAGACCAGGGGGCGGGCGGCGAGTTTGTGGGCGTCGTACGGGTCGAGGTTGAGCCCGAGGAACCGCACGCCGGGGTGCTGGAACAGCGTCGCGGAGGCGGTGGTGAAATCGGTGAGCCGGGTCCCGGCCGCGATCACCAGATCGGCTTCGCGGGCCAGCGCGTCGGCGGTGGCCGTGCCGGTGTGCCCGATCCCGCCCACATCGGCGGGGTGGTCCCACGGCAGGGCCCCCTTCCCCGCCTGGGTGGAGGCCACGGGGATCCCGGTGGCCTCGGCGAACTCGGCCAGCGCCGCCCCCGCCGCGCTGTGCCGGATCCCGCCGCCGGCGATGATCAGCGGCCGCGCGGAGCCCCGTACGGCCCGGGCGGCGGCCGCGAGCTCGGTGCGGTCGGGCCGGGGCCGGCGTACGCCCCACACCCGCTCGGCGAAGAACTCCTCCGGCCAGTCGTACGCCTCGGCCTGTACGTCCTGCGGCAGCGCGAGGGTGACGGCGCCGGTGCCCACCGGGTCGGTGAGGACCCGTACGGCCTGGAGGGCGGCGGGGATCAGGGCTTCGGGACGAGTGACGCGGTCGAAGTGGCGGGAGACGGGGCGCAGGGTGTCGTTGACGGAGACATCACCCGCATGGGGGACCTCCAGCTGCTGGAGCACGGGGTCGGCGGGCCGGGTCGCGAAGGCGTCCCCGGGCAGCAGGAGCACCGGGATCCGGTTGATGGTGGCGAGGGCGGCCCCGGTGACGAGGTTGGTGGCGCCCGGGCCGATGGAGGTGGTGACGGCGTGTGCGGACAGCCGCCCGCTCTGCCGCGCGTACCCGACGGCGGCGTGCACCATGGCCTGCTCGTTGCGGCCCTGCAGGAACGGCATCTCCTCGCGGCCGCTCTCCAGCAGGGCCTGGCCGATCCCGGCGACGTTCCCGTGCCCGAAGATCCCCCAGGTGGCGGCGATCAGGCGCTGCCGTTGCCCGTCGCGCTCGGTGTACTGCCGGGCGAGGAAGCGGACGAGGGCCTGCGCGACGGTGAGCCGCACGGTGTGCGTCATGCGGGGTCCTCCGCTCGGTGGTGGAAGGGCAGCCGGGGGTCGATGTCCCGGTCGGTCCAGGTGGAGCGGATCCACCCGTGGTCGGGGTGGTCCCGGATGAGCCACTCCCGGGTCGCGCCGGGTCCCGCCATGACGTTGAGGTAGTACATGTCGTGGCCGGGCGCGGCGATGGAGGGACCGTGCCAGCCGTCCGGGATGAGGACCGCGTCACCGGTCCTCACCTCGGTGAGGATGTCGGTCTTCCCCGCCGGGGAGGGGCTGACACGCTGATAGCCGAGGCCGGGCGTGTCCCCGTGCGGGGCGATCTCGAAGTAGTAGATCTCCTCCAACCGGGATTCCACGCCGGGGTGGTGCTCGTCGTGCTTGTGGGGCGGGTACGAGGACCAGTTGCCGCCGGGGGTGAGCACCTCCACGGCGATGAGGCGGTCGCAGTCGAAGACGCCGGCGGCGGCGAAGTTGTTGACCTGGCGGGAGCACTGTCCTGCTCCGCGGAGCTCTACGGGGACCCCGGCGGCGGCGCCGTACCGGGCGGGGAGGCGCTGCTCGCAGCGGGCGCCGACGAGCGCGAAGCGGCCGCCCTCACGGGACCTGACCTCCGCGTGCCCGTCCCGGGGCAGGTAGGCGAAGTCGGTGGGACCGTCGAACACCCCGCGCCGCCCCCGGAGTCGGAAGACCCGCGGTCCGCTCCCGGGTCCCGGGGCAGCGCCCCGGACCGGGGGGCCGGGGGCTGCGCCCCCGGTTTCGGGAAGGGGCGGGGTGGGGGAAGGCTCCGCGCAGCGGACCTCGCAGCCGCCTGCCAAGGGGAGGACGATCCACTCCGACTCCCCGCACTCGTACGCGTACACCTCCCCCGGCGCGAGGTCGAGCACGAGCAGCCTCGTCCAGTCCATCGCCCACTCAGACACCACCGGCACGACCGAGCACCTCCTCGACTTCCTCCGCGAACGGCATCGCGGTCGAACAGGCCAGCCGCGAGGCCACGATGGCCCCGGCCGCGTTCGCGTAGCGGATCACCCGCTCCAACTCCCATCCCGCGAGCAGCCCGTGGCACAGGGCCCCGCCGAAGGCGTCCCCCGCGCCGAGCCCGTTGACCACGGTCACCGGCACCGGCGCAGCCTCCACCGCCGTCCCGTCGCGGTGGACGGCCAGGACCCCGGCCGGGCCCCGCTTGACCACCGCCAGCTCCACTCCGGCGCCGAGCAAGGCCCGCGCCGCCGCGTAGGGCTCGGTCTCGCCGGTGGCGATCGCGCACTCCTCTGCGTTGCCCACGGCCACGGTGGCGAGGGACAGCGCCCGGCGGTACCACTCCCCGGGCCCCTCGGCCGCGTCCCCGTCCCCGGAGGGCCACAGCATCGGCCGCCAGTCCAAGTCGAACACCGTGAACGGGCTCCGGCCGCGTGCCTCCAGCGCGGCCAGGGTGGCCGTCCGGCTCGGCTCCGCGCTGAGTCCCGTACCGGTCATCCAGAACACCCGCGCCGCCCGCACCGCGTCGAGGTCGAGCTCGGCCGCGGCGATCTCCAGGTCCGGAGCCTTCGGGTACCGGTAGAAGTACAGCGGGAAGTCGTCCGGCGGGAAGATCTCGCAGAAGGTCACCGGCGTCGGATAGGCCGCCACCTCCCCGGCCCACCGGTCGTCGACCCCGAACCCGCGCAGTTCCGACCGGAGATACGCGCCGAAGGGGTCCGCGCCGGTCCGGGTGATCACCGCCGTCCGCCGGCCCAGCCGGGCCGCCGCGACGGCGACGTTGGTCGGGGAACCCCCCAGGAACTTCCCGAAGGTGTCCGCCTCGCCGAGCGGTACGCCCGTCTTCAAGGGGTAGAGATCCACCCCGATCCGGCCCATCGTGATCAGGTCGAACGCCAACGGATCCGCAGCCATCACCACACCATTCCTCCCGACCGAGTGCTCCCCGTACCCAAGAGCCTCGCACCCTAAGGTGGCCGTATGACGTCCTCACCACCCGCGTTGACCCGTATCCGCGTCGGTTCGGCTCCGGACTCCTGGGGGGTCTGGTTCCCCGACGATCCCCGGCAGACCCCGTGGGAGCGGTTCCTCGACGAGGTCGCCGAAGCCGGGTACGAGTGGATCGAGCTCGGTCCCTACGGCTATCTCCCCACCGATCCCGTCCGGCTCGCCGACGAGGTCGGGGCGCGCGGCCTGCGGGTCTCCGCGGGAACCGTCTTCACCGGACTCCATCACGGGCCCGCCGTGTGGGAGGACACCTGGGAGCACGTGTCGCGGATCGCGGAGCTCACCCGGGCGGTGGGCGCGGCGCACCTCGTCGTGATCCCGTCCTTCTGGCGGGACGACAAGACCGGCGAGGTGCTGGAGGACCGCACCCTCAGCCCGGAGGGCCGGCGCGAACTGACCACGCAGACCGAGCGGCTGGGCCAGCGGGTCCAGGACGAGTACGGGCTGCGGATCGTCGTCCACCCGCACGCGGACACGCACATCGACACCCCCGAGAACGTGGCGCGCTTCCTCGACGCCACCGATCCCGCGCTGGTCTCCCTCTGCCTGGACACCGGGCACTACGCGTACTGCGGCGGCGACAGCGTCCAGGCGATCGAGACGTTCGCCGAGCGGATCGGCTACCTCCACCTCAAGCAGGTCGATCCGCGGATCCTCGCCGAAGTCGTCCGGGACCAGATCCCCTTCGGGCCAGCCGTGGCCCGCGGGGTGATGTGCGAGCCGCCGGCGGGGGTGCCCGCGCTGGAACCGGTGCTGGCGGCCGCCGAGCGGCTCGGCGTGGACCTGTTCGCCATCGTGGAGCAGGACATGTACCCGTGCCCGCCCGACCGGCCGCTGCCGATCGCCCGCCGCACCCGCGCGTACCTGCGCTCCTGCGGCGCCCGCTGAACCGCGTCCCCCGGCCGTAACTACCGTACGAACCCTCGTGGAGGAACAGAACATGACCAGCACGCTCGGCATCGCCGTCATCGGTACCGGGAAGATGGGCTCCGACCACGTCCGCCGCTTCGGGCGGACGGTCGGCGGGGCCCGGGTGGTGGCCGTGGCCGACCCGGACGGGGACCGCGTCAAGGAGGTCGCGGCCGGTCTGGAGGGGGCGAGCGCGCACACCGATCCGGCGGCCGCGATAGCGGCGCCCGGGGTGGACGCCGTACTGATCGCCTCGCCCGGGCCCGCCCATGAGGAAGCGATCCTGCACGCGCTGGAGCGGCGGCTGCCGGTGCTCTGCGAGAAGCCGCTGACCCCCGATCCGGCGGGCGCCCTGCGGATCATGGAGGCGGAGGCGCGGCTGGGCCGCCGGCTCGTCCAGGTCGGCTTCATGCGGCGCTACGACGCCGAGTACGCGCGGCTCAAGGAGCTGCTCGACGCGGGTGGCATCGGGCGGCCGCTGTTCCTGCACTGCCGGCACCGCAACGCCGCCTCGCCGTCCTTCTTCACCAGCGACATGCTGATCAGCGATTCGGTGGTGCACGAGGTGGACGCGGCCCGCTGGCTGCTGGGGCAGGAGATCACCGCGGTGACCGTGTTCTCCCCGACGCCCGCCGCGGGCGCCCGCGAGGGGCTGCGCGATCCCCGGTTCGTCCTCATGGAGACCTCCGGAGGCGCGGTGGTCGACGTGGAGATCTTCGTCAACTGCGGCTTCGGCTACCAGGTGCAGTGCGAGGCGGTCGGCGAGTCGGGCACCGCCCGGATCGGCGACGGCCACGCGATGGTCGTCCAGTCGGCGGGCCGGTGGGGCGGGGAGATCGACCAGGACTTCACGGTGCGGTTCGCCGACGCCTACGACCGCCAGCTGCGCCGCTGGGTCGCCGCGGCCGCGCTGGGCCGCGTGGACGGTCCCGATGCGTGGGACGGCTATGCGGCGGCGGCCGTCTCCGAGGCGGGCCTCACCGCGGCCCGCAGCGGCGTACGGACCCAGGTGGAACTGGCCCAACGCCCGTCCCTGTACCGCTGATCCGCCCGCCCCGGCCTCGGGACGCGCCCGCGGCCGGCCTCCTGACGACAGGGGCATCATGGGGGAATGCCTGAGATACCTTCCTCCGCGGCTCCGGTCGCGATGCGGCTCCCCCAGTACACGAAGGCGGAGCAGGACGAGATCCTCGGCGGCGGCGCCGACCCCTTCGGTGTGGCCGCGGCCGGCCTGACCTGGCTGCCCAAGGAGGAACACTTCGGCGTCTCCTACGGCGACCGGCTGCTGGCACACGCGGGCCTGCTACGGCTGCCCGTTGCGATCGGCGCCGCCGAGACGGAGGTGGTGGGCGTCGGAGGAGTGGCCGTCGCACCCGACGTACGAGGTCGCGGGCTGGCGCGGCTCATCCTGGCGACCGCACTCGACCACGCACGCACGATGGGCCCGCGGTACGCGCTCCTGTTCTGTCGACCGCCGCTCGTGGCTCTGTACGAGCGCCTCGGATGGCGCCTCCTCGACGAGGACGTCCTCGTCGAACAACCGGGAGGCCGCTTGGTCGCCATGCCGGTGCGCACCATGGTGACCTCCCTGCACGATGCCGCGATCTGGCCCTCGGGTCCGGTACGGCTGTTCTCCCTCCCGATGTAACGGGGCGCAACCGGGGGTGGCGCCTGCGCCTTGTGTGCCACCTGTGTCACGGGGGTCGTCGGCGTGTCACACATGTCCGCATTACGCGGGTCTTCCGTCACAGCCGAACGACAGCCCCTCCCCTGACCTCACCCTGCGTCGTTCCCCGGGCACAACCTGAGTGATCGTCAGTGTCCACGCGCCGGCTCCCCCGACGGCCTCCCGGCCGCCCCCGCGGCGTGGACAAGGAGGTGTCGAGGATGAGCGACCGACAGCTGTGGTCGTACAAGGAGATCGCCGCTCACATCCGGGTCCAGCCGGACACGGTGCGCTCCTACCGCAAGCACGGGCTGTTGCCCGCACCCGACCATGTGGAGGGTGGCAAGCCCTACTGGTACGCCGACACCATCCGCGCCTGGGTGGCGCGTCGGCCCGGCAACCGCGGACGCCGCGAGGACTGACGCGACGTCCGGTCCAGGACGGGACCCTCCCGGGCCCCGTCCGCTAGCGGCTCCCGGCGGGCACCGGCTCGGGCTCGGGCTTCGACTGCTCTGCAGTCGGCGCCGGTTCCCCCTCGCTCAGCCCGAAGCGTTCGTGCAGTCGACGCAGGGGAGCCGGCGCCCACCAGGTGGCCTTCCCGGTCAGCTTCATCACCGCCGGCACCAGCAGGCTCCGCACGACCATCGCGTCCATCAGCACGGCCAGTGCGATCCCCAGGCCCAGCATCTTGGTGTTGGTCACCCGCGAGCTGCCGATGGCGACCATCACCACGGCCAGGATCACGGCCGCCGCGGTGATCAGTCCGCCGGTGCGGGTCAGCCCGGCGCGCACCGCACCCTCGTGGTCCCCGGTCCGGTCGTACTCCTCCTTGATCCGGGATATGAGGAACACCCCGTAGTCCATGGAGAGTCCGAAGGCGATGCAGAACATCAGCACGGGCAGGGTGGTCTCGATGTCTCCCGTGGAGGTGAAGGACAGCAGTCCGGAGAGGTGGCCCTCCTGGAACACCCACACCACCGCCCCGAACATCGCGGTCAGGCTGAGCGCGTTGAGCAGCACCGCCTGGATGGGTATCAGCAGGCTCCCGGTGAGCAGGAAGACCAGGAGCAGCGTGGCCAGCACCACGACGGCCAGGGCCAGGGGCAGTTTCTCGGCTATGGCATCGCGGGCGTCGACGAGCACGGCGGCCTGTCCGGTCACTGCGGTGTCGAAGGGCGCGTCCACCGCCCTGACCAGGCCCACCAGGTCCTGGGCCTCCTGTCCCACTTCCTCGCCCTTGGTGAGCACCGAGAAGTAGGCGTATCCGGTGCCGCCGGCCGAACTCACCGGCCCTTCCACCCCCAGCACTCCGGGCAGGGCTGCCACCCGCTGCTTGTAGGCGTCGAGATCGGCGGCGCCGGAGGCACCCTCGGTCAGCACGGTCAGTGCTCCGCCGGGGCTGCCCGGGAAGCCTTCGCGGATGTGCTGCTGCACCACGTGCGATTCGGCGGTCGCCGGCAGCTGCCGGTCGTCCACGGTGCCGAACTTCACTCCGAGGAAGGGCAGTCCGAGCAGCAGCAGTCCGGCCGTGGTGGCCACGGCGAACACCGGGGCGCGGCGCATCACCAGGTCGGTGAGCCGGGCCCAGCCCCGCCCGCCCCCGGCCCGTCCCGGGTCGCTCCCGGCCGGCCCGGCCCGGCGCCACAGCCGGCGCAGGTCGAAGGAGTTGACCCGCTCTCCCAGCAGCACCAGTGCCGCGGGCAGCACGATGAGCGCGGCCGCGGCGGCGAGCAGGACGACCGCGACTCCGGCGTAGGCGAAGGAGCGCAGGAAGTACATCGGGAAGAAGAGCATGGCCGAGAGGGCGACGGCCACGGTCAGCGCCGAGAACATGACCGTCCGCCCGGCGGTCCGCAAGGTGACTCCGACGGCCGCCACGGGGTCGCGCCCGGCGGCCAACTCCTCGCGGAACCTCCGCACGATAAACAGGGCGTAGTCGACGGCGAGGCCGAGCCCGAGGGCGGTGGTCAGGTTCTGCGCGAAGACGGAGACGTCGGTGAACTCGGTGAGCCCGCGCAGCACGGCATTGGTTCCGATGATGGCGATGATGCCGACACCGAGGGGCAGCAGGGCCGCGACGGCGCTGCCGAAGACGAGGACGAGCAGGACGAGCGTCACGGGCAGGGCGATCAGCTCGGCGAGGAGCAGGTCCTCCTGGATGGTGGAGGTCACCTCGCGCTGGACGGCGGCCGGGCCGCCGAGGGACACCTTCACCGGTCCGTGCTCGCCGCGGTAGCTCGGCACGATCCGGTCCAGGACGGCGTTGGCCGTCTTCTCGTCGCCGAGCACCCGGGCGGCTATCAGGGCCTGCCGGCCGTCCTCGGAGCGCAGGGTGGGCATCCCGGTCCGCCAGTACGAGCCCACGCCGGTCACCCCCTGCTCGGCGGCGAGCCGCGCCGTCAGCCGCTCGGCCTCGGCGGCGACGGCGGGGTCGTCCACCCCGGCCGCCCCGGCGGATGCTCCGGCGGCCCCTATGTCAACGAGGAGCAGCAGATTGGGCTGGGAGCCGGGGAACTCGCGCTCCAGCGCCTTGGTGGCATAGGTGGAGCCGGCGCCGGGGTCCTCCCAGCCCCCGCTTCCCAGCCGGTCGGCGACGCCTCCGCCCGCGAAGACGGCCAGGGCCGTGACCACGAGGGCGAGCAGCAGCGAGAGCCTCGGCCGTGTGGTGACGAACCCGGTCCACCGGCCGCTCTCCCCAGGCGACGGCGGTTTCTTGACTTCAGTCATGTCTCGGTGTCCCCTTCACCGTGATTGCCAGGCCACTTAGACTGGCAAACACGAGCAGTCGCTCGCGTTTCTCAAGAATGCGAGCGACCTCTCGCGTTTGTCAATCACCCACGGGAAGCAACGGGAAGCAAGGGATTGGACATGCGGGAGACCTCGCGGACCAAAACTCCGGACAAAGCAGGCGAACCGACCGCGGAAGCCGCGCCGGGAACAGCGACGGGAACAGCGACGGGAACATCAGCGGAGGCCGCGCCGGGAACCACGACGGAGGCCGCCCCCCGCCGCCGCCAGGCCCGCGGTGAGCGCCGGATCGCCCAGCTCCTGGCGGCCGCCGCCGGGGTGTTCTGCCGTACGGGGTACGCGGCGGCCAGCACCAACGCCATCGCCCGCGAGGCCGGCGTCTCCCCGGGCACGCTCTACCAGTTCTTCCCGAACAAGGAGGCCATCGCCGTAGAGCTCGGCGGACACCTCCTCCAGCGCGCCCACGAGGCGCACGGCCGGGCCTTCCTCCCCGAGAACCTGAACCGACCGCTGCCCGAGCTGCTCGATGCCGTCCTGGATCCGGTCATCGCCTTCAACTGCGAGAACCCGGCCTTCTGGGCGCTCATGCACGGCTCCGGCGTCCCCGGCATCTCCCAGGAACACGACGAGCTGCACGTCGGCATGCTGACCCGCGTCGAGGAGGTGCTGCGTGCCTGCGTCACCCCCGCCGCCGACGGCGCCCCCGAAGCCGAGCTCACCCACGTCGCCCACATGGTGCTCGGGATCGTCAAGACCGCGCTCGAACTGATCCTGGCCAGCGAGGGCGCGGAACGGGCCGCGTACGTCACGGAACTGAAGACCGTCCTGTTCCGCTACCTGGACCCGATGTTCACCACGCTTCCTCCTCGCTGACCATCTGCCCGGCACCCCCGGACCCCGGCCCACCGGGCCCGGATCCCACGCCGGTGCCGTCAGCGGATCCCGCCCGCAAGCGGAGCCCCACCAGCGGGAAGACCAGTACGGACACCATCCCGGCCCCGACCAGCGCCGCGGCCTCCCCCGACCCCAGCTTTCCCTCCTGCACGCCCAGGGTGGTGATCGCCACCACCAGCGGCAGCGCCGTGGAGCCGAACAGCACCAGCGCCGACCGGTCCCGGCGCCCGAGGTCCCGGGGGGCCAGCAGCCAGATCGGGAGCCCCCGCACCACGAGGAAGAGCAGCAGGAACACCGGCAGCAGCAGGAGCACCCGCCCGCCCCCGAGCAGTGCGGCCAGGTCGAACTCGATCCCGGTGACCACGAAGAACAGCGGCACCAGGAAGCCGAAGCCCATGGCTTCCACCTTCGACAGCACGGCCTCGCTGCTCTCCGGGGCGGCCCCGTGCAGCACGAGCCGGGTGATCAGCCCGGCGGCGAAGGCGCCGAGCAGGACGTCGAGGCCGAGCACTTCGGAGAGCGCCAGGAACGCCACGAGGATCAGTACCACCAGGCGCACCGCGAACTGGCCGCTGCTGTTCAGGGTCTTGGCGATGACCCGGGCGAACCAGGGCGGCTTGGGCCGCATCGCCCAGAACACGGCGGCGGCCGTGAGCACCGCGAAGCCGATCAGCAGCGCCGCCGACTGCCCCGGCGCCCGCCCGCTGAGCAGCAGGGCCATCGCGATGATCGGCCCGAACTCGCCGACCGCGCCCATCGCCATCATCACCGAGCCGAACCGGCTCTGGAGGTCCCCCGAGTCCCGCAGGACCGGCAGGATCGTGCCGAGGGCGGTACTGGTGAGCGCGGTGCCGATGTAGACGCCCTTGTCGAACCCGCCGCCCGACAGCAGCAGTCCGAGCCCGAGCCCGAGCCCGAGGGCGGCCACCCAGGCCCACACCGACCGTTTCAGGGTGTCGCCCTTGACCTGGGCGAACTGGATCTCGTAACCGGCCAGGAAGATCAGCATCGCGAGGCCGAGCTCGCTGAGCACGTCGACGACCTCGGTGGAGTGTGCCCAGCCGAGGACGTCGGGTCCGACCAGGACGCCCAGGACGATCTCGAAGATCACCAGCGGAACGGGGAGCCAGCGCGAGACCCCGTACGCGAGAAGGGGCGCGAGCACCGCGATCGACATGATCAGGATGAGAGTGATCCCCGAGTGCGCCATGTGTGCCATTTACATACGCTTCACGCGGATTGTCCACCGCAAAAGATCTCGTCGGATGCTCGCGTCGATACCCCCTAGGGGTATAGTCTCGAAGTGTCGGGATGAACGGTGGACTCTCCACGAGCGATCCGCCGCCCCTTCCGGCCCCCCGGACACGCCCTTGAAGAGGAGAACGACATGAGCGCCGACACGGACACCCAGACCACCACCGTCTACCGGGTGACCGGCATGACCTGCGGACACTGCGAGGGCGCGGTCACCACCGAGCTCTCCGCGCTGGCAGGCGTCAGCTCGGTCAAGGCCGTCGCCGCGACCGGCGAGGTCACCGTGGTCTCGGCCGCCCCGCTCGACGAGGCCGCCGTACGCGCCGCCGTCGACGAGGCCGGCTACGAGTTCGCCGGCCAGGCCTGAGCCCTCCCTCTTCGGCCGTACCCCGCAGTACCCCGCCGGGCCGTACCGGCCAGCTCATACTGGTTCCGTACGGCCCGGCCCTCCCCCTGGAGCCGGAACATGAGCAGCAGCACAGTGCACGACGGACCCATAGCGGCGGCCGGCGCCACCGCGCCCACGGCCGAGGTCGAGCTGACCATCGGCGGGATGACCTGCGCCTCCTGCGCGGCCCGCATCGAGAAGAAGCTGAACCGGATGGACGGGGTCACCGCCTCGGTGAACTACGCCACCGAGAAGGCCAAGGTCTCCTACGGCGCCGACGTGCAGGTCGCCGACCTCATCGCGACGGTCGTCAAGACCGGCTACACCGCCGAGGAGCCCCCGCCGCCGGAGCCCGAGACCGTGACCGGGCCCGACCCGCAGGCCGCCGAGGGGCAGGAAGCACGCGACCCCGAACTGGCCGCGCTGCGCCAGCGCCTCCTGGTCTCCGTGACGCTCTCACTGCCCGTCGTCCTGCTCGCGATGATCCCGGCCCTCCAGTTCGACAACTGGCAGTGGCTCTCGCTGACCCTGGCCGCCCCCGTCGTCGTCTGGGGCGCACTCCCCTTCCACAAGGCCGCCTGGACCAACGCCCGGCACGGCGCCGCCACCATGGACACCCTGGTTTCGGTGGGCACCCTGGCCGCCTTCACCTGGTCGCTGTGGGCCCTGTTCTTCGGGCACGCCGGGATGCCCGGCATGCGGCACGGGTTCGCCCTCTTCACCGTTCAGGGGGGCTCCGTCTCCCGTACGGACGGCTCCTCTGCGATCTACCTGGAGGTGGCGGCCGGAGTCGTCAGCTTCATCCTGCTCGGCCGCTACCTGGAGGCCCGCTCGAAGCGGAAGGCCGGCGCGGCCCTCAAGGCCCTGATGCGGCTCGGCGCCAAGGACGTGGCGGTCCTGCGCGGCGGGACCGAGGTGCGCATCCCCGTGAGCGCGCTCGCGGTGGGCGACCGGTTCCTCGTCCGGCCCGGCGAGAAGATCGCCACCGACGGCACGGTCGTCGAGGGCAGTTCCGCCGTGGACGCCGCCATGCTGACCGGTGAATCGGTCCCGGTCGAGGTCACCGTGGGCGACACCGTCACCGGAGCCACCGTCAACACCTCGGGCCGCCTCGTCGTCGAGGCCACCCGCGTCGGCTCGGACACCCAGCTCGCCCGGATGGCCAAGCTGGTCGAGGACGCGCAGAACGGCAAGGCCGAGGTACAGCGCCTCGCCGACCGGATCTCCGGGGTCTTCGTCCCGGTCGTGCTCGTACTGGCCCTGGGCACCTGGGTCACCTGGCTGCTGATCACCGACAACCCGACGGCCGCCTTCACCGCCGCCGTGGCCGTCCTGATCATCGCCTGCCCGTGCGCCCTGGGCCTGGCCACCCCGACCGCACTGATGGTCGGCACCGGCCGGGGCGCGCAGCTCGGCATCCTGATCAAGGGCCCCGAGGTGCTGGAGTCCACCCGCCGCGTGGACACCGTCGTCCTGGACAAGACCGGCACCGTGACCACCGGCCGGATGACCCTGGCCGGCACCCACCCCGCCGAGGGCGTGGACGCCACCGAACTGCTGCGCCTGGCCGGGTCCCTGGAGCACGCCTCCGAGCACCCGATCGCCCGGGCCATCGCGGCGGGCGCCGCCGAGCTCCCCGGCGGCCTGTCGGTCCCGGAGGGCTTCGAGAACCACGGCGGCCTCGGCGTCCAGGGCGTGGTCGACGGCCACGCCGTCCTGGTGGGGCGCGAGAAGCTGCTCGCCGACTGGTCGATCGCGCTGCCCGCCGCCCTCGCCGAGGTCAAGGCCGCCGCCGAGGCCGAGGGTTCCACCGCCGTGCTGGTCGCCTGGGACGGGGAGGCCCGCGGGGTGCTGACCGTGGCCGACGCGGTCAAGGAGACCAGCGCCGAGGCCGTGTCCCGGCTGCGGGCGCTGGGGCTGACCCCGGTCCTGCTGACGGGCGACAACCAGGCCGTGGCGCAGACCGTGGCCCGCGCGGTGGGCATCGACGAGGTGATCGCCGAGGTCCTCCCGCAGGACAAGGTGGACGTCGTGCGCCGGCTGCAGGCGCAGGGCCGTACGGTCGCCATGGTCGGCGACGGGGTCAACGACGCCGCCGCGCTGGCCCAGGCCGACCTGGGCCTGGCCATGGGCACCGGCACCGACGCGGCGATCGAGGCGAGCGATCTGACCCTCGTACGGGGCGACTTGCGCGTCGCGGCGGACGCGATCCGGCTCTCGCGCCGGACCCTGGCCACCATCAAGGGCAATCTCTTCTGGGCCTTCGGCTACAACGTCGCGGCGCTGCCGCTGGCCGCCGCCGGACTGCTCAACCCGATGATCGCGGGGGCCGCGATGGCCTTCTCCTCGGTCTTCGTGGTCACCAACAGCCTGCGGCTGCGGTCCTTCCGCTAGTGATCACCCTTCACGTCTCACGCACATCCCCTTCACACGAGACGCAGATCACAGGGGCCCCGACGTAACCTTCGGGCAGCCCCGTGGGTCTAATGGGGCGATGCCAAAACGTGTTGGGACGACTACACGTTTCCTCGGCACGCAGACACCCGGTCCGGGTCCCGTGGGGGGAATCCGTTCCGGGGTAAGGAAAGCGCCCCGACCTTCGACCCGTGGGGGGATCGATGGCGGGGCGCTTTTCCTGTACTGCGAGTCCTGCTGGTCCTACGAGTCCTGCGGGTACTGCGGCTCGGCCCTCGGGTCAGCGGGACTCGACCGGAACGAAGTCGCGCAGGACCTCGCCGGTGTAGATCTGGCGCGGGCGGCCGATGCGGGAGCCGGGCTCCTTGATCATCTCGTGCCACTGGGCGATCCAGCCGGGCAGGCGGCCGATCGCGAAGAGCACGGTGAACATCTCGGTCGGGAAGCCCATGGCCCGGTAGATCAGGCCGGTGTAGAAGTCGACGTTCGGGTAGAGGTTGCGCTCGACGAAGTACTCGTCGGCCAGCGCGTGCTCTTCCAGCTTCAGGGCGATGTCGAGGAGCTCGTCGTCCTTGCCGAGCGCCGAGAGGACATCGTGCGCCGCCGCCTTGATGATCTTCGCCCGGGGGTCGAAGCTCTTGTAGACGCGGTGTCCGAAGCCCATCAGGCGGACGCCGTCTTCCTTGTTCTTCACCTTGCGGATGAAGGCGTCGACGTCGCCGCCGTCGTTCTTGATGCCCTCGAGCATCTCCAGAACCGACTGGTTGGCGCCACCGTGCAGCGGGCCCCACAGGGCCGAGATGCCGGCGGAGATCGAGGCGAACATGTTCGCCTGCGAGGAGCCGACCAGACGCACGGTGGACGTCGAACAGTTCTGCTCGTGGTCCGCGTGCAGGATCAGCAGCTTGTCGAGCGCGGCGACCACGACCGGGTCCAGGTCGTACTCCTGGGCCGGCACGGAGAAGGTCATGCGCAGGAAGTTCTCGACGTAGCCGAGGTCGTTGCGCGGGTAGACCACCGGGTGGCCGACCGACTTCTTGTACGCGTACGCCGCGATCGTCGGGAGCTTGGCCAGCAGCCGGATCGTCGAGAGGTTGCGCTGCTTCTCGTCGAACGGGTTGTGGCTGTCCTGGTAGAACGTCGACAGCGCGCTGACCACGGAGGAGAGCATCGCCATCGGGTGCGCGTCACGCGGGAAGCCGTCGTAGAAACGCTTGACGTCCTCGTGCAGCAGCGTGTGCTGGGTGATCTCGTTGCGGAACGACGCGAGCTGGTCGACGGTCGGCAGCTCCCCGTTGATCAGCAGGTAGGCGACCTCGATGAAGGTCGAGCGCTCCGCCAGCTGCTCGATCGGGTAACCGCGGTAGCGCAGGATGCCCTGCTCACCGTCGAGGTAAGTAATGGCGGACTTATAGGCGGCGGTGTTTCCGTAGCCGCTGTCCAGGGTGACCAGCCCGGTCTGAGCCCTGAGCTTCGAGATGTCGAAGCCCTGGTCACCGACGGTGCTCTCGACCACCGGGTAGGTGTATTCACCGTCCGCGTACCGCAGTACTACAGAGTTGTCGCTCACGTCATCCCTCACCGACGTAGTGCCTCTTCTTCGAGGTGCCCTGACTGCCTCTACCTTCCCCCATTTGGCGCAGGTGAGTGCACTCGGGGTCGAGCTTTGGTGTTTTCAACGGCACTGAGTGCCGCCAAGGAGCACATCCTGCCCCCTCGGCAACCGTTGTAGGAACCCCAAATGATCGATCATCTAGGTGATGTTTCCCACCGGTATGCGGCCGGACAGCCGGGGTGCGACGGCCGTGTACCTCCTGCCTGCAGAAACGGTACGCACCGCCTGGCTCAGGGCTTTGCGGGACCCGACCAGGACGACCAGTTTCTTCGCCCGGGTGACCGCCGTGTAGAGCAAGTTGCGTTGGAGCATCATCCAAGCACCGGTCGTGACGGGGATCACCACCGCCGGATATTCACTCCCCTGGGAGCGGTGGATGGTGACGGCGTACGCGTGGGCCAGCTCGTCGAGCTCCGCGAACTCGTAGGCCACTTCCTCGTCTTCGTCCGTGCGCACCGTCAGCCGCTGTTCCTCCAGGTCAAGGCCGGTGACCACGCCGACCGTGCCGTTGAAGACACCGTTGGCGCCCTTGTCGTAGTTGTTCCGGATCTGCGTGACCTTGTCGCCGACGCGGAAGACGCGGCCGCCGAACCGCTTCTCGGGCAGGTTCGGCCGGGCCGGCGTGATGGCCTGCTGGAGCAGCGCATTGAGGTTTCCGGCGCCGGCCGGACCGCGGTGCATGGGAGCGAGGACCTGGATGTCCCGCCTCGGGTCGAGACCGAATCTGGCCGGAATACGACGGGCGGCGACGTCGACGGCGAGCTTTCCGGCCTCCTCGGTGTCCTCCTCGGGGAAGAGGAAGAAGTCGGGCAGCCCGTCGGTGATGGGCGGCAGGCCGGTGTTGATCCGGTGGGCGTTGGTCACCACCCCGGACTGCTGGGCCTGCCGGAAGATGGTGGTCAGTCGGACGGCCGGGACCGGTCCGCCCTCGGCGAGCAGATCGCGCAGCACCTCCCCCGCCCCGACCGAGGGCAACTGGTCCACGTCCCCGACCAGCAGCAGGTGGGCACCCGGCGCCACGGCCTTGACCAGCTTGTTCGCCAACAGCAGGTCGAGCATCGAGGCCTCGTCCACGACGACCAGGTCCGCGTCGAGCGGCCGCTCCCGGTCGTACGCCGCGTCCCCGCCCGGTTTCAGTTCCAGGAGCCGGTGCACGGTGGAGGCCTCGGTCCCGGTGAGCTCGGCCAGTCGCTTCGCCGCCCGGCCGGTGGGGGCGGCGAGGACGACCTTGGCCTTCTTGGCCCGGGCCAGCTCCACGATCGAGCGGACGGTGAAGGACTTCCCGCAGCCCGGCCCGCCGGTGAGGACCGCGACCCGGCGGGTGAGGGCGAGGCGTACCGCGTCCCGCTGCGCGGGGGCCAGCGTGGCTCCGGTCCGGCCGGCGAGCCAGCCCAGGGCCTTGTCCCAGTCCACGTCCCGGAAGGCGGGCAGCCGGTCCTCGTCCGCGTTCAGGAGGCGGCGCACCTGACCGGCCAGGGACAGCTCGGCGCGGTGGAACGGCACCAGGTACACGGCGGTGAGGGGGTCCGGGCCGCCCTGTGGGTCCGGCACGGATTCCCGTACGACCCCTTCCGGATCGGCGGCGAGCTCGGCCAGGCAGTCGATGACCAGCCCGGTGTCCACCTGGAGCAGCTTGACCCCGTCGGCGATGAGTCGGTCCTCGGGCAGGAAGCAGTGGCCCTGGTCGGCGGACTGGGACAGGGCGTACTGCAGGCCGGCCTTGACCCGCTCCGGGCTGTCGTGCGGGATCCCGACGGCCTGCGCGATGCGGTCGGCGGTGAGGAAGCCGATGCCCCAGACGTCGGCGGCGAGCCGGTACGGCTGGTTCTTCACCACGGAGATGGAGGCGTCGGCGTACTTCTTGTAGATGCGCACGGCGATGGAGGTGGAGACGCCGACCCCCTGGAGGAAGACCATGACCTCCTTGATGGCCTTCTGCTCCTCCCAGGCGGCGCCGATCAGCTTGGTCCGCTTGGGGCCGAGGCAGGGCACTTCGATCAGCCGCTTCGGCTGCTCCTCGATGACGTCGAGGGTGTCGAGGCCGAAGTGCTCCACGATCCGGTCGGCGATCTTCGGACCGATGCCCTTGATCAGGCCGGAGCCGAGGTAGCGCCGGATCCCCTGGATGGTCGCGGGCAGCAGCGTCGTGTAGTTCTCCACGGTGAACTGCCTGCCGTACTGGGCGTGCGAGCCCCAGCGGCCCTCCATGCGCAGCGATTCACCCGGCTGGGCCCCGAGGAGGGATCCCACGACCGTCAGCAGGTCTCCGGCGCCACGGCCGGTGTCCACCCGGGCGACCGTGTACCCGCTCTCCTCATTGGCGTAGGTGATGCGCTCCAGCACCCCCTCGACCACCGCCGGCGCCACGGCCGCGTTCGTCGTCATGGCCCGAAGCTACAGCCCGGGTGCGACAGTTCCGCCGGGCCTGTGGAAATCGAGGCGGCGACCTCGGCGACCGCGTGCGGCCGAGCGGAGCGGCCGAGCGGAGCGGCCAAAAGGGGGTCCCGCCTTCCGGCCGGACCCCCTCACGGTTACCCCTCCCTCGTCGGACTTCCCGATCCCCCCGGATCCCCCCGGAAGTCCCGACGCACCATACGACCCGCGACCCCTGCCCGTGGTTGCACGCGAATCCGGAACTTTACCTTTCCATTACTCAACGGGGTTCCGGACGCCATCCGAGGTGCCGCCGAATCGCCACAGAAGTAGCGTTTCAGGCATGAGCGAACCTTCCTTCCAGGACGACGTGCTGACCGAACTCGGCGACGACCGGCTGACCGAGATCGCCGGCCTCCTCGGCACCGACACGAGCGGTGCCCGCGATACCGTCGCGGCCACGGTCGGGGCGATGACCGGCGACCTCCAGCAGAAGGCCGACGCCGATGACGACGACGGCAACGAGGTCCGCCAGGCCTTCGCCGAGGTCACCCAGGCCCCGCTGGAAGGCGTGGCCACTCTCGGCGGCGGCCTGGGCGGCATGCTCAGCGGCGGGATGATGGCCGGGGTGCTCGCCAAGGTGAGCAAGCCCGTGGCCAATGCCGTCTCGAAGAAGACCGGCATCCCCGCGCCCACCATCGCCCGGGTCATCGAACTGCTGATCCCGGTCCTGCTGGCGGTCTTCGCCAAGCGTGCGGCCGGGAAGGCCGGGGGCGCGGGAGCCGGGGCGCCGTCGGCGGCGGGCGCCGAGTCCCCGATCCCTTCGCCGGGAGCGGTACCGGGAGCAGTACCGGGAGCGGCGGGTGCGGCCCCCGCAGGTCCGGCAGGCGCGGCCCCGGCGGCCGGCGGCAGCCTCGGCGACCTGCTCGGCCAGATCCTCGGCGGCGGCAAGAAGTAGCCGGTTCTTCCAGCAGCGCCTCACCCGTTCGGACGAAACGGCCCCGGGTCGGGTCCGGACCGCCCCCCGGCGGTCCGGACC
>NZ_JBHVYI010000071.1:0-45393 GCF_042880975.1 Streptomyces sp. NPDC058289 | reverse complement strand
GGACGTACCCGGGTGCCCCGGCAGTGCAGCGAGGTGCGGTGCCGGACGGCGCGGGCCCGGCAAGATCCGAAAGAGACGGCCTAGGTCAGGTCGAACTCCCCGCCCCGTGCGTTCAGGACGAACTTGCGCCACTCGTCCGGCGCGAAGATCAGCGAGGGGCTTTCGGGGCGGTCGCCGTTGCGCATCGCGATGAACCCCTCCACGAAGGCGATCTGGACGTCACCCGCCCCCCGGCTGCTCGACTGCCAGTCCGCCTCGGTCAGATCGAGGTCCGGCTTGCCCCAGCCGGCCGGCGCCTTCGAAGTCATGCTCTCTGCCACGTGCGTGCTCCTCCCGGTACTCCCGGTTCGTCGTCCCGGGGCCAGGTTAGCCATCGCACGCCGTGCCGCACAGGCCACGGTGCGTCACTCGTGGCCTGTACGGCACCCCGCCCGGAATCCGGTTTCCGCTCAGGAGGCCGGCGGCTGCGCTCCGACCAGCCACATCGCGAAGAACTGCGCCCCGCCGCCGTAGGCGTGCCCCATCGCCCGCCGGGCGTCCGGGACTTGGTGCTCCCCGGCCTGACCGCGCACCTGGAGGGCCGCTTCCGCGAAGCGGATCATGCCGGAGGCGCCGATGGGGTTGGTGGACAGCACGCCGCCCGACGGATTGACGGGCAGGTCACCGTCGAGTTCCGTGACTCCGGCCTCGGTGAGCTTCCAGCCCTCGCCCTCCTCGGCGAAGCCGAGGTTCTCCAGCCACATCGGCTCGTACCAGGAGAACGGCACGTACATCTCCACGGCGTCGATCTCCCGGCGCGGATCGGTGATCCCCGCCTGCCGGTAGACGTCGGCCGCGCAGTCCTTGCCCGCCTGCGGGGACACGAAGTCCTTCCCGGCGAAGAGGGTCGGCTCGCTGCGCATCGCCCCGCCGTGCACCCAGGCCGGCGGCTTCGGCGAACGGGCCGCGCCCGCGCGGTCGGTGAGGATCATCGCGCACGCCCCGTCGGAGGACGGGCAGGTCTCGGAGTAGCGGATCGGGTCCCACAGCATCGGGGACGCCTGGACCTTCTCCAGGGTGATGTCGTGCTCGTGCAGGTGCGCGTACGGGTTCTTCAGCGCGTTGCGGCGGTCCTTGTACGCGACGAGCGAGCCCACCGTGTCGGGGGCGCCGGTGCGCCGCATGTACGCGCGCACGTGCGGGGCGAAGAACCCGCCGGCCCCCGCCAGCAGCGGCTGCTGGAAGGGGACGGGGAGCGAGAGCCCCCACATGGCGTTGGACTCGGACTGCTTCTCGAAGGCGAGGGTCAGCACCGTGCGGTGGACCCGGGCGGCGACCAGGTTGGAGGCGACCAGCGCGGTGGAGCCGCCGACCGAACCGGCGGTGTGCACGCGGAGCATGGGCTTGCCGACTGCGCCGAGAGCGTCCGCGAGGTACAGCTCCGGCATCATCACGCCCTCGAAGAAGTCGGGGGCCTTGCCGATGACGACCGCGTCGATGTCCGCCCAGGTCAGCTCGGCGTCCGCGAGCGCGCGGGCCGCCGCCTCGCGCACCAGTCCCGCGATGGAGACGTCGTGGCGGGCGGCCACGTGCTTGGTCTGGCCGATGCCGACGATGGCCACCGGCTCCTTGCCCGTCGTGCTCATGCTCGGTCCCCTTCCAGGACGGCGACCAGGTTCTGCTGGAGGCAGGGGCCGGAGGTGGCGTGCGCGACGGCCCGGTCGGACTCGCCGCGGTGGATGCGGGCGGCCGCCTCGCCGATCCGGATCAGGCCGGCGGCCATGATCGGGTTGGCGGCGAGCGCTCCGCCGGAGGGGTTGACGGCGACGTCCCCGCCGAGCTCGAGGGCCTTGCGCAGCACGACCTCCTGGGAGGAGAACGGCGCGTGCAGTTCGGCGGTGTCCACCGGGGACTCGAACACGCCCGCGTGCTCGGCGGCGATCCGTGTCGACGGGGAGTCGGTGAGGTCGCGCAGCCCGAGGCTGTGGGCCTCGATGCGGTGGTCGATGCCGGTGATCCAGGCGGGCCGCTCGCACAGCCGGCGGGCCACGTCCCCGGCGGCCAGGATGACGGCGGCCGCGCCGTCGCCGATGGGCGGGCAGTCGCCGGTGCGCAGCGGGGCGACCTGGTACTCGCCCTGGGCGACGGCTCCGCTGAGCTGGGCGTGCGGGTTGGCGCCCGCGGAGGCCCGGCTGCGGGCGCCGATCGCGGCGAGCCCGGCTTCGTCGGTCTCCCCCGCGTCGATGAGCGCCTGGGCCTGGAGCGCGGCCAGGGCCACCGAGTCGGGCCAGAGCGGAGCGACGTAGTACGGGTCGAGCTGGCGGGTCAGCACGTCACGGACCGACCCCGGCGAGGACTTCCCGTACGAGTAGACGAGCGCGGTGTCGGCCTCGCCGGTCTGGATCTTGACCCAGGCCTCGTACAGGGCCCAGGCGCCGTCCATCTCCACGTGCGATTCGGAGATGGGCGGCCAGGCGCCGACCCCGTCGAGGGTCATGGTGAAGGAGAAGGCCCGGCCGGCGAGGTAGTCGCTGGAACCGGAGCAGGTGAAGCCGATCTCGCCCGCCTTCAGCCCGGTGGCGGCCAGCACTTGGTGCAGGACCGGCATGACCATCTCTACTTCGCTGAGCTCGTCTGTGCGGCGCAGGTGGTCGCTCTGTGCGAAGGCGACCACCGCGACCTCGCGGGCGTATCGGGCCATCAGATGAGCTCCTTGTACACGTCGTAGTCCGCGTCCGGCTCTCCGGTGGGGCGGTAGTGGTCGGGGTAGCGGCCGCCTTCGGTCCAGACCGGTTCGACCCGCAGGCCCATCCGCACCTGGTCGTACGGGATTCCGCCGATCCGGCCGTGGAGGGCGAGGCCGGCGCCGTCGAGGGCGATGTGGGCGTAGACGTAGGGCACTTCGATGTCGAGGTTCTTGGCCTTGATGTTGACGATGCAGTACGTGGTGACGGTGCCGGCCGGACCGACCTCGACCCGGTCGGTGGTGGCGACCCCGCAGGTGGGGCAGGCGCCGCGCGGGGGCACGTACACCTTGTGGCAGGAGGGGCAGCGCTCGCCGATGGTCTTCTGTTCGGAGAGCCCGGCGATGTACGAGGTCTGCGCGCGGCCGGGGCTGTACGAGTAGTCCAGGCGGGCCTCGGCGATGATCCCGGTGACGGCGTCGGTGAACTCCCCGCTGTGCGGGGTCGCGTGCGCGGTCGGCTCCCCGCCCTCGGCGGGCTCGAAGCAGGCGATGTCGGTAATGGACCCGGTCCGCTCAGCGGCCCACCGCACGCGGACCCGCATGCCGGTGCTGACGGCCTCGGGTCCGGGGGCGTCGAGGGCGTGCAGGAGGGCGGTGTCGGCGCCGTCGAGGCGGACGAGGACCCAGGCGAAGGGCGTGGCGAGGGGCTGGTTGGGGCGCGGCGAACCGTTCCAGGCCCAGGTGGTGACGGTCCCGGTGGCGCCCACCTCGACCAGGTCGCGGATCTCCTCGGCGGTGACGGGGTCGTACTCGACGGGCGGCACCATCACCTTGCCGTCGGCGGTCGTGACCCCGAGGACGACCCCTTCGCGCAGCCCGGTGAGGAAGGCGCTCTGCACGGGGCCGAGGGAGCGGGTGAAGGGGAACTCGACGACGAGGGGTGCGCGGAGGATCTCGGGTGGCGACGCGGCTGTCATGGATGGGTCTCCGATGTAGGGGGCGGGACACGCTCGGCCCCGCCGGGCGAATCGGGATGCCGGGGCCGCACGGGCTCCGCCGGTCGAATCAGGCGCCGCGGGTCCAACTCGGCCCGCCGGGCCAATCGGGCGCCGCCGGGGGCGCATTCGGCCCCGCCGGCGTTTGAGGCGCAGGGGTCCGGGGACTGCTCCCCGGCAACGGCGCCGCACCGGTGTGCACGGCCCGGCACCGCACACACGGGCACGGGCCCGGCCGGGGCAGCCGAGCGGCCGGCCGCAAGCGAACTACTCCCGCCGATACAGCGCGGGCCGCTTCTCGGCGAACGCCCGCGCCCCCTCCTTCGCGTCAGCGGTGTCGAAGATCGGCCATCCCCGCAGCAGTTCCGCAGCCAGACCCTCCGACTCCGTCATCTCGGCCGTCTCGTAGACGGAGGCCTTCACCGCCTCCACAGCCAGGGGCCCGCACGCGTTGATCCGCTCCGCGATCTCCAGCGCCGCGGCCAGCGCCGTCCCGTCCGGTACCACCCGCCCGACGAGCCCGATCCGCGCCGCCTCCTCGGCCGCGTACGGCCGGCCGGTCAGCAGCATCTCCAGCGCGTGCGTCCGCGGTATCTGCCGTGGCAGCCGTACTGTCGAGCCGCCGATCGGGAAGAGTCCCCGCTTGACCTCGAACAACCCGAAGGTGGCCCCTTCTCCCGCGACCCGGATGTCGGTCCCCTGGAGGATCTCCGTACCGCCGGCCACGCAGTAGCCCTCGACCGCCGCGATGATCGGCTTGCGCGGCCGGTGGTGGCGCAGCATCGCCTTCCAGTGCAGGTCGGGGTCGGCCTTGAGCCGGTCCCGGTACTGGTCACCCGCCATGCCCTTGCCGGCCAGCGCCTTCAGGTCCATGCCGGCGCAGAAGTCCCCGCCGGCCCCCGTCAGCACCACCGAGCGGATCGTGTCGTCCGCGTCGGCCTCCAGCCAGCCGTCGTACAGCCCCACCAACAGTGGCAGCGAGAGCGCGTTCTTCGCCTCGGGCCTGTTCATGGTGAGCACCAGCGTGGCTCCGTGGCGTTCCACGGTCAGGTGTTCTGTCCCACCCATTGCCGTCCTCCCGTCTCAAGACCTAGAACAGGTTGCAGGAGGGGCGGGTGCAGTTCAATAGTTTTCTGACACCCAGTCAGATTTCTTGGACGGTCCCCTTCCTTGTTGGGGTTGGCGACGCTCTAATGACCGCCGAGCAGACCAGCCATGGGATTTTCTGGGTCAGGAGGACCGGTGGAGTACAACATTGCCGACCTGTTCGAGTCGGTCGTGGACGTGGTCCCGGACCGCGAGGCCCTCGTGTACGTGGACCACCCCGGGACCGGCGCCGAGCGCCGCCTCACGTACGCGGAGCTGGACGCGGCGTCCAACCGCATCGCGCACCATCTGCTGGACAGCGGCCTGAAGGCCGGTGAGCACCTGGGCCTGCACCTCTACAACGGCATCGAGTACCTCCAGACCGTCCTCGCCTGCCTGAAGGCCCGCCTGGTACCGGTGAACGTGAACTACCGGTACGTGGAGGAGGAGCTCGTCTACCTCTACAACGACGCCGACCTCGCCGCGCTCGTCTTCGAGGGCGAGTTCACCGAGCGGGTCGCGGCAGCCCTCCCGCAGACGACGAAGCTCCGTCACCTGATCCGTGTCGGGCCGACCCCCGAGGGCGCCCCGGAGCCCTCGATCGCGCCGGTCGCGTACGCCGACGCGGAGGCGGCCGGCTCGCCGGAGCGCGGATTCCCGCCCCGCTCCCCCGACGACCTGTTCATCATCTACACGGGCGGCACGACCGGTATGCCCAAGGGCGTCATGTGGCGCGCCGAGGACCTCTTCTTCGCCGGCCTCTTCGGCGGCGAACCGACCGGCGAACCGGTGAAGCGGCCCGAGGAACTGGCGGAGCGGGTCGCGTCGAAGGGCGCGGGGCTCACCTTCTTCCCCGCGCCGCCGCTGATGCACGGCACGTCCACGCTGACGTCGTTCATCGCCTTCAACTACGGGCAGCGGGTGGTCATCCACCGCAAGTACGCGCCCGAGGAGGTGCTGCGCACGATCGAGAAGGAGAAGGTCTCCAGCGTCTCGCTGGTGGGCGACGCGATGCTGCGGCCGCTCATCGACGCCCTCAACGGGCCCCTGAAGGGCGCCGACCTGTCCTCCCTCTTCAGCGTCTCCTCCTCCGGCGCGATCATGTCGGAGACGGTGCGCGCCGAGTTCCAGGCGCTCGTCCCGAACGTGATGCTCCTGAACAACTTCGGCTCGTCCGAGTCCGGCTCGAACGGCCGCGCGACGAACGACTCCAGCCCGGAGAAGGGTTTCCGACTGGAGGTCAACGAGCGGACGCAGGTGGTCGACCCGGTGACCCACGAGCCGGTGCCGGTCGGCGAACCTGGACGGCTCGCGCAGCGCGGGTACGTCCCGCTGGGCTACTACAACGACCCCGTCAAGACCGCCGAAACCTTCTTCCAGAAGGGATCCGAGCGGTGGGTGCTGCTCGGTGACATGGCGACCGTGGACGAGCAGGGCATCGTCACCGTCCTCGGCCGCGGCTCGCAGTGCATCAACACGGGCGGCGAGAAGGTGTACCCGGAGGAGGTCGAGCAGGCGCTGAAGTCCCACCCGGACGTCTACGACGCCCTGGTCGCCGGGGTCGCGGACCCGAAGTGGGGCAGCCACGTGGCGGCCGTGGTCCAGATCCGGGAGGGCGCCGCCGACCCGACGCTGGACGAGATACAGGCCCATTGCCGCACCAAGCTGGCGGGTTACAAGATCCCGCGCCAGCTCGTCGTCGCCCCCGCCATCCAGCGCTCGCCGAGCGGCAAGGCGGACTACCGGTGGGCCAAGTCGGTGGCCACGGAGGCGGCCACGGAGACGGAAGCCGCGAACTGACCCCGCACGGCGTGCGTCCGCGGGCCGGGACCCCTGACGGGTCCCGGCCCGCGGGCGTTTGCCCGTCCACGCACGACCGAGAAGGGCCGGGCCGGCGGCTCAGAGCCTGGTGCGCAGTCGGGGGCGTCCGCCTCGACGTACGCCCGCGGCCCGGCGGTCGCTGCTCAGGCCCCGGTGGCCAGGAACCGTTCGACGCGATCCGCGAACCACTAGGGCTCGTCCAGCCGGGGGAAGTGCCCGCCGCCCCGCTGCACGTCGGCGACGCCCCGCGCGAAGAGCCCCGCGAGCCGGGCGGCGAGGGCCGGGGAGGGGTTGGAGTCCAGCTCCCCGGCCAGGACCAGCGCCTCTCCGGCGAAGCGGCCGAGCGCGGCCCGGGTGGCGGGCGGGTCGAAGGCGCCCGGGCCGGCGAAGGCGACGGAGGCCTCGGCGTTCTTCTGAACCGGGCTCAGTGCCGCGTGGGCGCGCGCCGTCTCGTCCCAGCGCCCGTAGGCGAGGGGCATCGCCGCCGCCCAGTCGGCCTCGTCGGGGGTCCCGCCCGCGGCGAAGGCGGCGAGCGCCCGCTCGTAGGCCGCGACGGCCGTGTCGTAGGGCTCGCCGCCGGCCCTCCGGCGGACGTCCGCGAGGCGGGCTTCCGGGGACTCCGCGAGGTCCACGGCCCAGCAGGTCGGCGCGATCAGGGCCAGTCGGCGCACCCGCTGCGGATGCGCCGCCGTGTAGAGCAGGGCCAGGTTGCCGGAGGCGGAGTGGGCGAGCAGGTCGGCGCTCTCCAGGCCGAGGTGGCTGCGCAGCGCCTCGACGTCGGCCACCTGGTGGTCGACCCGGTACGTCGAGGTGTCGGCCGGGATCGCGGAGTCCCCGGTGCCCCGCAGGTCGAGCAGGATCAGCCGGCGCCCGGCGGACAGTCCGCCGAGGTCGCCGAGGTAGGCGGAGGCCCTCATGGCGCCGCCGGGGAGACAGAGGAGCGGCTCGCCTTCACCCTGGACGTGGTACGCGAGTTCGGTTCCGTCGTAGGTGGTGAAGGTAAAGGTGCAGGTGGAGGGGTGTGGAGGTCGACATGGGCGCAATCTCAGCAGACGATCACTCGTTCGAGTAATTGATTTGGCCGTCGAGGTCCGGCAATCTACCGAATGATCGGTCGGTTGACTCGAGATGGGGTGGGCGGCATGGGTACGGACGCGCGGGGCCACGACGGCGGTGCGGACAAGGCGGGCGCGGACACGACGGGCGCAGACACGACGGGCGCAGACACGACGGGCGCAGACACGACGGACGCGGGCGAGCGGATGGGCCGGGACGAACTGGCGGCGCTCCAGCTGACCCGGCTGCGGGCGACCTTGCGCCGGGCGTACGACCGGGTGCCCTTCTACCGGCAGGCCTTCGACAAGGCCGGCCTGCATCCCGACGACTGCCGCTCCCTCTCCGATCTCACCCTGTTCCCCTTCACCACCAAGTCCGACCTGCGCGACCAGTACCCCTTCGGGATGTTCGCCGTACCGCGCTCCGAGGTCCGCCGCATCCACGCGTCCAGCGGGACCACGGGCCGGCCGACCGTCGTCGGGTACACCGACGGGGACCTGTCCACCTGGGCGGACGTCGTTGCCCGCTCGATCCGCGCGGCGGGCGGCCGACCTGGCCAGATCGTCCACATCGCCTACGGGTACGGACTGTTCACCGGCGGCCTGGGCGCCCACTACGGCGCGGAGCGCCTGGGCTGTACGGTCGTGCCCGCCTCGGGCGGGATGACGGACCGCCAGGTCCGGCTGATCCAGGACTTCCGGCCGGAGGTCATCATGGTGACCCCCTCCTACATGCTGACCCTGCTGGACGAGATGGAGCGCCAGGGCATCGACCCCCGCACCACCTCGCTCCGTACGGGGATCTTCGGTGCCGAGCCGTGGACGGAGGAGATGCGCCGCGAGATAGAGGAGCGCCTGAACATCGACGCGGTGGACATATACGGGCTCTCGGAGGTGATGGGCCCGGGTGTCGCGCAGGAGTTCGCGGAGACCAAGGACGGGCTCCACATATGGGAGGACCACTTCTACCCGGAGGTGGTCGACCCTCTGACGGGCGCCGTGCTGCCGGAGGGGGAGGCCGGGGAGTTGGTCTTCACCTCGCTCACCAAGGAGGCCATGCCCGTCATCCGCTACCGCACCCGGGACCTGACGCGGCTGCTTCCCGGCACCGTCCGGCCCGCCTTCCGCCGGATGGAGAAGATCACCGGCCGTAGTGACGACATGATCATCCTGCGCGGGGTGAACCTCTATCCCACCCAGATCGAGGAGGTGCTCCTGCGGACCCCCGACCTGGCTCCGCACTTCCAGCTCCGCCTGACCCGGCAGGGACGACTGGACGCCCTGACGGTACGGGTGGAGGCGCGCCGCGGGAGCGACGCGGGCCGGCGGGAGGCCGCGGCGGCCTCGGTGGTGCGGGCCGTCAAGGAGGGCATCGGCGTCTCGGTCGCGGTGGAGGTGGTCGATCCGGAGACGCTGGAGCGGTCGGTCGGCAAGATCAAGCGGCTGGTGGACCTCCGGGAGGGCTGAGGCGCGGCGCGGGCGGTGGGTACCGGGCAACCCCCGGCCGGGGTTCCGCCGCCGGGCCGCGGCCGGATCCACCGGCGTCGGATCCACCGCCGTCGGATCCACCCCACCGGGTCCACCGCCGTCGGATCCACCCCACCGGGTCCACCGCCGTCGGATCCACCCCACCGGGTCCACCGCCGTCGGATCCTCCCCACCGGATCCACCGCCGTCGGATCCACCCCACCGGATCCACCGCCGTCGGATCCTCCCCACCGGATCCACCGCCACCGGATCCACCGCCGTCGGATCCACCCCTTCGGGCCCACTCGGGGGTCCTCCCGGGAAGGTGCGGGCCCATCCGGGTAGGGACAGAGGCGTGACCTCGACCTACCGGCGGATCCACGACCGGCTCCAGGCCTCCCAGGCCGGGCTGGCATGGAGCCGTGGCCGGGAGATGGAGCTGATGCACCGGGCCATGGGCTTCGCCGCCCTGGGCTTCCTCACCCTGGTGCCGCTGCTCGTCGTCGTCGCGGCCGCCGCGCCGGGCAGCGGCTCGGGCTTCGGCCGCTGGCTCGGTCAGGCCCTCGGGGTGACGGAGTTCTCCCGGGAGCGGGTGGAGATGCTGTTCGGCGCCGCGGACCTCGCGCTGGAGCGGACCACCGCCTTCGGTCTCGCCGCCCTCGCGGTCTTCGGCCTGACCTTCGGCTCCGCCGTGCAGACCGGGTACGAGAAGGTCTGGGACCTGCCGACGGCCCGCTGGCACACCATGTGGCGGCACGTCGTCTGGCTCGCCCTGCTGGTCTGCTACCTCGGGCTGCTCGTCCTCATCCCCGCCCCGTCGGACGACGCGCCCGGCACGATCCTGGGCACCACGGGCGATCTCATCGGGACCTGTCTGTTCTTCTGGACCTCCCAGTGGATCCTCCTCGGCGGCCGGGTGCGCTGGCGCGCCCTGCTCCCGGGGGCCGCGTGCACCAGTCTCGGCCTGCTCGGCCTGCGGGTCTTCTCGCAGCTGGTGTTCTCCCCGCTGATCGCCTCCAACGCCGTGACCTACGGCCCCTTCGGCACGCTCCTGGTCGTCCAGTCCTGGCTGGTCGGCGTCGGCTTCGTGGTCTACGGCGGCGCTCTCGTCGGCCGGCTCTTCCACGAGCACCTCGTCCTGCGCCGCCTCCACGAAGCGGAATTCGATTGAGCGTGCGATGCCGGCCGTGGTACCACTTCGTGGTTCGCAAGATGATCACGAGATGGACCAGAGGTGTGGTGGGCATGGCGCTCGGAGAACTGGTGAAACTGCGGGCGATGGGCCCCGAGGACGCCGAAGCCTTGTGGCGCTGGAACCACGACCCCGAGGTCATGCGCTGGATGGACGACAACTACGCCCAGCCGGTGGAGCGCGTCCGCACGTGGCTGACCGAGCGCCCCCGCAACTCCTACGGCGACCTGCTCTTCGGCATCGAGGCGCTCGCCGACGGCGTGCTCGTCGGGCTGGTCACCCTGCACGATGCGGAACCGGAGAAGGGCATCGCGAAGCTCGACATCTACCTGGGCGAGAAGGCGTACTGGGGCCGCGGCTACGCCACCGACGCGGTGCGGACGGCTTGCCGCTACGGGTTCGAGGACATGCGCCTGCACAAGGTGACGTTGACCGTGGTCACCGAGAACCACGCCGCGCGCAAGGCCTACGAGAAGGTCGGTTTCGTCGAGGAGGGCCGCCTGCGGCAGGTCTTCCGCCGCGACGGCCGCTGGTTCGACATGTTCACCATGGGGCTGCTGTCGGACGAGCTCCGCTGACTCCGCCGAGGTCGGTGCCGCTTCCCGTTCAGGCCGGGTTCGAGAAGCGGTCCCGCAGGGTGCGCTTGAGGATCTTGCCGCTCGCGTTGCGGGGAAGGGCGTCCACGAAGAGGATCCGCTTCGGGGCCTTGAAGTGGGCCAGCTTCTCGCGGGCGTAGGCCAGGAGTTCCGCTTCCGTCACCCCGTCGCGCGGGACCACCACCGCCGTGACGGCCTCGATCCACCGTTCGTCCGGCAGGCCGACGACCGCCGCCTCGGCCACGCCCGGGTGGGTGTACAGCACGTCCTCGACCTGTCGCGAGGCGACCAGCACCCCGCCCGAGTTGATGACGTCCTTCACCCGGTCCACGACCGTGAAGTACCCCTCCGGGTCCCGGACCGCCAGGTCGCCGGAGCGGAACCAGCCGTCCCGGAAGGCCTTCTTCGTGGCCTCCGCGTCGTTCCAGTAGCCCAGACAGAGCTGCGGGGAGCGGTAGACCACCTCGCCCGCCGTGCCGTCCGGCACCTCGGCGCCGTCCTCGTCGACGACGCGTGCCTCCACGTGGTGGACCGGCCGCCCGCACGAGTCCATCCGCCCCTCGTGCTCCTCCGGCCGCAGCACCGTGGCCAGCGGGCCGATCTCGCTCTGGCCGAAGCAGTTGTAGAAACCGAGTCCGGGCAGCCGCGCCCGCAGCCGTTCCAGGACCGGCACCGGCATGATCGAGGCGCCGTAGTACGCCTTGCGCAGGGCGGAGAGGTCGCGGACGGCGAAGTCAGCGTGATTGGCCAGCCCGATCCACACCGTCGGCGGCGCGAACAGGCTGTCCGCCTCCCCCGCCTCCACCAGGTCGAAGATCTCCTCCGCGAACGGCGCGTCCACGATCGTGTTCCGCGCGCCCACCGCCAGGTACGGCAGCAGGAACACGTGCATCTGCGCCGAGTGGTAGAGCGGCAGGGAGTGCACCGGCAGATCGTCCTCCGCCAGGTCCAGGGCCGCGATCGCGCTCTCGTACTCGTGGCACAGCGCCTCGTGCGTCATCATCGCCCCCTTCGGCAGGGCGGTGGTCCCGGAGGTGTACAGCAGCTGCGCCAGCCGGGACGGGTCCGCGGAGCGGGCGAACGCCCCGGGCCCGCCGGGCTCCGCCGGTTCGGCCGACCCGGTCTGCTCGGCCGACTCGGTCTGCTCGGCCGACTCGGTCTGCTCGGCCGACTCGGTCAGCTCCGACAGGAAGGAGCCCGGCGCGTCGCGCAGCGGGCGTACGGCGAAGCCTTCGGGGACCCGCCCGGCCAGGTCGGGGTCCGCAAGGACGAGCGTGCTCCCGGAGTTCTCCAGGATGTACGCGAGGTCCTCCCCGGTGAGGTTCTGATTGACGGGGACGTGCGTGAGCCCGGCCCGCGCGCAGGCGAGGAAGGCCAGGAGATAGGCGTCGGAGTTGTGCCCGAAGGTCGCGACCCGGTCCCCCTCGGCCAGCCCGTAGCGCCCGCGCAGCACGGCCGCGGCCGTGGAGACGGCCGCGTCCAGTTCCGCGTAGGTCCAGGTCCGTGCGCGGTAGCGGACCGCGATCCGGTCCGGGACGCGTCGCGCGCTGTCGTGGACCAGTCCGTCGACCGTGTTCTTCCGCACCGGGGTCATGGCGGGATCTTCGTCTGCGCGGACGGCCGGGGTCAATGACCCGGGCGCCGCGGATGCCGGGCCGGAACACCCCGTGGATACCAAACGGCATGTTGACACGGCGTCAGGTGGCCTGCATGAGTGTGGGGGCACACCAGCACCACCCGTCCGCACGGGCGATCGCGCCCGTCCGCAGGCTACTTGGGAGGTACGTTGCGCCTTTTCCACGGACGCCGTCGCGCCCGCCCGCTCCTCCGTCGTGTCGCCCTCACCGGCACCGCACTGCTGGCCGTCGCCTCTGCGATGCCCGAGGCCGCCGCCCGGGACCAGGGCTCCGGCCCGTCCGGTGGCGGCCTGTCCGCCGTCATCCGGTACACGGAGAACGGGATCCCGCACATCCTGGCCCGGGACTACGCCCACCTCGGGTTCGGCACCGGCTGGGCGCAGGCCGCCGATCAGGTGTGCGTGCTCGCCGACGGGTTCCTGACCGTCTCCGGGGAGCGGTCGCGGTGGTTCGGCCCGGACGCCGCGCCCGACGGTTCGCTCTCCTCCGCCTCCGGGAACCTCTCCAGCGACCTGTTCTTCAAGGGCGTGCGCGACTCCGGCACCGTGGAGAAGCTGCTGGCCGTGCCCGCGCCGGCCGGGCCGGGCAAGGAGGTCAAGGAGCTGATGCGGGGCTGGGCCGCCGGCTACAACGCCTGGCTGGCGCAGAACGAGATCACCGACCCGGCCTGCAAGGGCGCCGGGTGGGTGCGCCCGGTCACCGCCACCGACGTCGCCGCCCGGGGCCTGGCCGTCTCGGTCCTCGGCGGCCAGGGCCGCGCGGTCGACGGCATCACCTCGGCGCGGCCCCCGGGCACGGCGGCCGCCCCGGACACGGCCGGAGTGGGTCCGGCGGCCGGCCTCGATCCGGCGGACGCCGCGGAGGCGGCCCGGGAGTTCTTCGACACCGCCCGCTACGACATGGGCTCCAACGCGGTGGCCTTCGCCGGCTCCACCACCACGAACGGCGCGGGCCTGCTCCTCGGCAACCCGCACTATCCGTGGCAGGGCGGCCGCCGGTTCTGGCAGTCGCAGCAGACCATCCCCGGCGAGCTGAACGTCTCGGGCGGCTCGCTGCTCGGCACCACCGTGGTCAACATCGGCTTCAACGAGAAAGTCGCCTGGAGCCACACGGTGGCCACCGGTACCCCCGTCAACCTGCATCAACTGGCCCTCGACCCGGCCGACCCGACCGCCTATCTGGTGGACGGCAAGCCGGAGAAGATGACCACGCGCACCGTCAGCGTCCAGGTCGCGGGCGGCGCCCCGGTCACCCGGACCCAGTGGTGGACCCGGTACGGCCCCGTCCTGTCCGGCCTCGGCGGCGGTCTCCCGCTGCCCTGGACCACGACCACCGCCTACGCGCTGGCCGATCCCAACGCCGTGAACCTGCGCGGCTCCGACACGGCCCTGGCCATGGGCAGGGCCCGCTCGGTCGCCGGGGTCCAGGACGCCCTGCGGCGCACGCAGGGCCTGCCCTGGGTCAACACGGTGGCCGCCGACTCGGCGGGCGGCACGCTCTTCACGCAGTCCCAGGTGCTCCCCCGGATCACGGACGAGCTCGCCGCGCGCTGCTCGACCCCGCTGGGCAGGGCCACGTACCCCTCCTCGGGGCTGGCGGTGCTGGACGGTTCGCGCGGTGACTGCGCGCTCGGCTCCGATCCGGACGCGGTCCAGCCCGGGGTCTTCGGTCCGGGCCGGGCACCGACGCTGCGCGACGCCGCGTACGCCGAGAACTCCAACGACAGCGCCTGGCTGGCCAATGCGAAGCAGCCGCTCACCGGCTACGAGCGGGTCTGGGGCAATGTCGCAACGCCGCGCTCGCTGCGGACCCGGGGCGCTCTGGAGGACGTCTCCGCGATGGCCGACCGGGGCGGGCTGACGGTGGCGGACCTGCAGGAGCAGCAGTTCGCGAACCGGGTCCCGGCCGGTGATCTGGCGGCGGCCGACGCGGCGGGGGCCTGTGCGGCCCTGCCGGGCGGGACGGCCACGGGCAGCGACGGCGCCGCCGTGGACGTGTCGGCGGCCTGCGGGGTGCTGGCGGCCTGGGACCGCAGGGCCGACAGTACGAGCCGCGGCGCGCTGCTCTTCGACCGGTTCTGGCGGAAGCTGACCGCGAACACGGCGGCCAAGGACCTGTGGCTGGTGCCCTTCGACGCGGCCGATCCGGTACGGACGCCCCGCACGCTCAATCGGGCGGCGCCCGGGATCGGGCGGGCCCTCGCCGACACGGTGACGGAGCTGAGGGCGGCGGGCATCGCTCCGGACGCCCCGCTCGGGGAGCACCAGTTCGTGGTGCGCGGTGGGCAGAAGCTGCCGGTGGGCGGCGGAACGGAGGCCCTGGGCGTCTGGAACAAGATCGAGGCTCCGTGGAACGCCGCGGGCGGTGGCTACCCGGAGGTCGTGCACGGCTCCAGCCACATCCAGGCGGTCGGCTGGGACGGCGGCCGCTGCCCGGTCGCGCGCACGCTGCTGACGTACGGCCAGTCCTCGAACCCGAATTCGCCGCACTCCGCCGATCAGACCCGGCTCTTCTCCCAGGAGCGCTGGGTGAAGGCGCGGTTCTGCGAGCGGGACATCCTCACCTCGCCCCGGCTGAAGGTGGTCTGGCCGCGCGAGCGGCGCTGACCTGCGCGACCCCGTACGACAGGCTCCGGCGCCTGTCGTACGGGGTCGTGGCACGCTCAGGGGCTGACGGCGAGGAAGAGGTACGCGGCCAGCAGCACGAGGTGCACGCCGCCCTGGAGCAGCGTGGCGCGACCCGGGACGATGGTGAGGGCGCTGACGACGATGGTCAGCGCGAGCAGCACCATGTGGAGCGGTTCGAGCCCGAGCAGCAGCGGTCCGGAGAGCCAGATCGTGGCGAGGGCGATGGCCGGGATGGTCAGGCCGATGCTGGCGATGGCGGAGCCGTAGGCGAGGTTGAGGCTGGTCTGCACCCGGTCGCGGCGGGCGGCGCGGACGGCTGCCAGGGTCTCGGGCGCCAGCACGAGCAGGGCGATGATCACACCGACCACGGCGTAGGGCAGGCCGAGGTCCGCGACGCCGCGTTCGATGGTCGGGGAGACCGCCTTGGCGTTTCCGACCACGGCGACGAGCGCGACGAGCAGCAGCCCGAGGCTGATCAGGGCGGCGCGGGCGGTGGGCGGTTCGGCGTGCTCGTCGTCTTCGCCGGCGGCCGCGGCGGCGGCCGCCTGCGCGGCCTCCTTGCGGATCCGCTTGGTGTCGACGGGCAGGAAGTAGTCGCGGTGGCGGACCGTCTGGACGGCGACGAACAGGCCGTAGAGGGCGAGCGAGGCGGTCGCGGCGAAGGCGAGTTGGGCCGTGGAGAACTCGGGGCCGGGCTTGGTGGTGGTGAAGGTGGGGAGCACGAGGCTGAGTACGGCGAGCGTGGCGACGGTGGCCAGGGCCGCGCCCGAACCCTCGGCGTTGAAGACGGCGACGCGGTTGCGCAGGGCCCCGACGAGCAGGGACAGGCCGACGATGCCGTTGCACGTGATCATCACGGCGGCGAAGACGGTGTCACGGGCGAGGGAGGAGGTCTTGTCCCCGCCGTCGGCCAGCAGGGTGACGATGAGGGCCACTTCGATGACGGTGACCGCGACGGCGAGGACGAGCGAGCCGAAGGGTTCGCCGACGCGGTGGGCGACGACTTCGGCGTGGTGGACCGCCGCCAGCACCGCACCGGCCAGGCAGAGGGCGACCAGGGCCACGGCGAGTGAGGGCAGGTCGCGTCCCCAGCTGAAGACGAGCGCGACGAGCGCCACCACGGGGACCACGACGGTCCAGTCGGTCAGGGGGGATCTGTGGGTTGCCGTACTCATATCAGCCAACTTGCCAGAACTGTCCGCCCTGTGCGGTCGAACAGCCGCCTTCACGCCCCTGACGTGGCACTTCTCACGAAACTTCGGGCGTGGCGGACGGATGGACCGGGCCGGCCCCGCAGGGCCGGCCCGGTCCTCACATCGCGCGCTCGTGGCCTTCCCAGTACGGCTCGCGCAGCCGGCGCTTGTACAGCTTGCCGTTGGGGTCGCGCGGCATCGTCTCGATGAAGTCCACGGTCTTGGGCCGCTTGTACCCGGCCAGTTGCCGCTCGCAGTGGTTCAGGATCTCCGCCGCCAGCGCGTCGCTCGCCGCGAAGCCCTCGGCCGGTTCGATGACCGCCTTGACCTCCTCGCCCCAGGAGGGGTGCGGGATCCCGAAGGCGGCGGCGTCCGCGACCGCCGGATGGGTGAGCAGCGCCGATTCGATCTCGGCCGGGTAGATGTTCACCCCGCCCGAGATGATCATGTCGATCTTCCGGTCGCGGAGGAAGAGGTAGCCCTCCTCGTCCATCAGGCCGAGGTCCCCGACGGTGAAGAAGTCGCCGATGCGGTTCTTCTTCGTCTTGCCCTCGTCCTTGTGGTAGCTGAAGCCGCCGGTGTTCATCTTGATATAGACGGTGCCGAGTTCACCGGCGGGCAGCCGCTCGCCGTCGTCGTCGAAGATGGCGAGCTCGCTGATGGGCCAGGCCTTGCCGACGGTTCCCGGCTTCTTCAGCCAGTCCTCGGCCGTCGCGAAGGCGCCGCCGCCCTCGCTCGCCGCGTAGTACTCCTCCACGCACCGGCCCCACCAGTCGATCATCGCCCGCTTGACGTGGTCGGGGCAGGGTGCGGCGCCGTGGATGGCGTGCCGCATGGAGGAGACGTCGTACGCGTCCTTCGTCTCCTGCGGGAGCGCGAGGAGCCGGTGGAACTGGGTCGGGACCATGTGGGTGTGCGTGCAGGCGTGCGCGTCGATCAGGCGCAGCATCTCCTCGGCGGTCCACTTGTCCATCAGGACCAGCGGGTGCCCGATGTGCAGGGCCGCGGCGGCGAACTGCAGGACGGCCGTGTGGTAGAGCGGCGAGCACACGAGGTGAACGTTGTCATCGAAGGCGCGGATGCCGAAGATGCCGAGGAAGCCGCCGAGGTACGTCTCCTCCGGGAGCTTGCCCGGCAGCGGGCGGCGGATGCCGCGCGGCCGGCCGGTGGTGCCGGAGGTGTAGTTCATGACCCAGCCGAGCGTGCGGTCGGCGGGGGCGGTGTCCGGCTGGCCGTCGAGCAGTTCGCCGTACGAGCGGAAGCCCGCGACCGCTCCGACCGCGTACCGGTGGCTCGTGGGCAGACCCGCCTCGTCGGCCGCGGCGGTGGCGGCCTCGGCGAACCGCTCGTGGGCGACGAGGACCTTGGCTCCGGAGTCGGAGACGATCCAGGCGATCTCGGGGCCGACGAGGTGGTGGTTGACCGGGACGAGGTAGAAACCGGCCTGGGAGGCGGCCAGGTAGGCCGTGAGGAACTCGACGCTGTTGGGGAGGACGACGGCGAAGACGTCTCCCCGCTCCAGGCCGGCGGCGCGCAGGCCGTGGACGAGGCGGTTGACGTCGGCGTGCAGCCGGGCCGCGGTCCAGGTCTCACCCTCGGGGGTGACCAGGACGGTGCGCTCGGGGTCGGCGGTGGCCTGGGCCCAGAAGCCGTTGGGGGGTGTGTCGGTCATCTTGTCCACTCCTCAGATGCTCAGGCCCGGCCGGCGATGCGGGTGATGCGGTCGATGGCACGCTCGAAGCCGCTGGTGAGGTCGTCGAAGACGGCCTGCACGCTGCGCTCGCTGTTCATCCGGCCGACGATCTGCCCGACGGGGGTGCCGAGCAGCGGCTGGATCTCGTACTTCTGGATGCGGGACACGGCCTCCGCCACGAGGAGTCCCTGCAGGGGCATCGGCAGTGCGCCGGGGCCCTCCGGGTCGTCCCAGGCGTCGGTCCACTCGGTGCGCAGCTGCCGGGCGGGCTTGCCGGTCAGCGCGCGGGAGCGGACGGTGTCGCCGGAACCGGCCGCGAGCAGCTTCTCGGTGAGGGCGCGGGAGTGCATGTCCGCCTCGGTGGTGGTCAGCCAGAGGGATCCGAGCCAGGCGCCCTGGGCGCCGAGGGCCAGTCCGGCGGCGATCTGCTCGCCGCTGCCGATGCCGCCGGCGGCGAGGACCGGGATCGGGGCGACGGCCTCGACCACCTCGGGCACCAGCACCATGGTGGCGATGTCTCCGGTGTGTCCGCCCGCCTCGTAGCCCTGGGCGACGACGATGTCGATGCCGGCCTCGGCGTGCCGGCGGGCGTGCTTGGCGCTGCCGGCGAGGGCGGCGACGAGGACGCCGTGTTCGTGGGCGCGCGCGATGACGTCGGCGGGCGGGGAACCGAGGGCGTTCGCCAGGAGTTTGATGGGGTAGTCGAAGGCGACGTCGAGCTGGTTGCGGGCGACCTGTTCCATCCAGCCCGTGATGCGCCAGCCGGAGGCCTCGCCCTCCGGGAGTTCGGGTACGTGGTGTTTGGCGAGGGTGTCGCGGACGTACTCCCGGTGCGCGGCCGGAATCATCGCCTCGATGTCGGCCTCGCTGACGCCGTCGACGGCCTTCTTCGCGGGCATGACCACGTCGAGCCCGTAGGGCTTGCCGTCGGTGTGCTCCTGCATCCAGTCGAGGTCGCGCTTCAGGTCGTCGGGGGCGGTGTAGCGGACCGCCCCGAGCACCCCGAACCCGCCCGCGCGCGTGATGGCAGCGGCCACCGCCGGGAAGGGCGTGAAGCCGAAGATGGCGTGCTCTATTCCCAGTTTCCTGCTCAGCTCCGTCTCCATGGGCGGCAGGATGCCGCAGCCCGGCCGCCGAGGGAAGGGGTTTTCTGATGCAGCGTCAGATTCTTTGCCGGCCGGTCGCCGCGGGGCCCGCCTCGTGAGCGGGCAGATACTCGGGAGGGCACGACGGCGGACGGGAGGACCGGTCATGAAGGCACCAGGGGCAGCCGGGAACGACGGTGACACGAAGGGCTCCGGCGGGACCGGCCCGACGGCGCCGGAAGGCGGCGGCAGCGCGCCCGAGACGGACGGCGTCGAAGTCGAGAGCGAACTCGAGGCGGACGGCGGCGCCGGGCCCGGGGCGGACGGCGGCGCCGGGCCCGGGGCGGACGGCGGCGCCGGAAGCGGGCGGGGGCTCAGTCGGCGGCGGCTCGGGGCGCGGCTGCTGGCGCTGGGCGGCGTGCTCGTGCTCCAGGCCGCGCTGCCGGGGTCCGCGGGGGCCTCCGGGGGGCCGGCCGAGCGGCGCGCGCTCCAGGGACTGCGGCTGCGGTACGGATCCGCCCGCCAGGCCGGGCTACTTGAGAAGCATCTCGAAGGGGTGGCGGACGAGGCACGGCGCTTCCTCGGCCCCTCCCCCGAACACCCTTACTACGCCGGGGCCGTGGTCCTCGCCGGCCGGGGCCGCACCGTGGCGCTGCACCGGGCGATGGGCGACGCCGTGCGGTACGCCGACTACGACGGCCGCACCGACCGGGTCCGGGAGTTCCCGGCCGCGCAGCGGATCGCGATGGCCGAGGACACGGTCTTCGACCTGGCCTCCCTCTCGAAGCTGTTCACGTCCCTGCTGGCCGTGCAGCAGATGGAGCGCGGACGGCTGGAGCTGGAGGCGCCGGTGCACCGGTACCTCCCGGAGTTCACGGGCGGGGGCAAGGAGTCGATCACCGTACGCCAGCTGCTCACGCACACCTCGGGGCTGCGGTCCTGGGCCCCCTTCTACCAGGAGCCGACGAGGGCGGGTCAGTTGAGGCTGCTGTGGTCAGTGAGGCCCCAGGAGACCCCGGGAACGGTCTATCGCTACTCCGACCTGAACCTCATCGCCCTGCAACTGCTCTTGGAACGGATCACCGGTCACACTTTGGACCTCCTGCTCCAAGACGAGATCACTGCTCCGCTCGGGATGCACCGCACTCGTTACAACCCACCGCTCTCCTGGCGCCGGGTCACGGCCGCCACCGAAGTGCAGCGCCCGCCCTGGTCCGGGCTTGACCGCGGGCTCGTCTGGGGCGAGGTCCACGACGAGAACGCGTACGCGCTGGGCGGCGTCGCCGGCCACGCCGGGGTCTTCGGCACCGCCTGGGACCTGGCGATCCTCGCCCGCACCCTCCTCGACGGCGGCGTCTACGCCGGCAAGCGCATCCTGCGCCCTGCCTCCGTCGAGCTCCTCTTCACCGACTACAACACCGCGTTCCCCGGCGACGACCACGGCCTGGGCTTCGAGCTCTACCAGCACTGGTACATGGGCGCCATGGCCACCCCGCACTCCGCCGGCCACACCGGCTTCACCGGAACCTCCCTGGTCCTGGACCCCTCCACGGACTCCTTCCTGATCCTGCTGGGCAACTCCGTCCACCCCGTGCGCACCTGGCGCGCCGGCAGCGCCCCGCGCGTCGCCGTCGGCAACCGCTTCGCCCGCGCCGTCCCCGTCCGTACGAAGCACGGCGGCCCGGCCTGGTACTCCGGCATGGAAACCGGCGGCTCGGGCACCCTGACCCTCCCGCCGCTCACCCCCACCACCGGAGCCGCCCGGCTGCGCTGCGCCGTGTGGTGGGACACCGTGCCCGGCGCGGGTGCGCTGCACCTGGAGGCTTCCGCCGACGGGCAGGCCTGGGAGCCGCTCCCCTTCACCACCGTCCGCACCACCGGCGGAGCCGCCGAACAGTGGCCGCAGGGTTCCGCCTCCGGCTGGTCGGGCCGCATCTGGCACCGCCTCGAAGCCCCGCTCGCCGCCTGGGCCGGCCGTGAGGTCCGCCTCCGCTTCCACCACGCCGCGCAGGGCCGCTACGTGGGCCGCGGCGCCTACGTCGACGTCCTGCGCGTCTCGGAGCCCGCCCACCTCCTCTTCGCCGAGGACCGCCCCGCGGACGCCTCCCGCATCGAGGCGACGGGCTGGTCCCGCTCGGCGGACTGAAGCCCGCACGGGCCCCGGAGGTCCGGGTGCTGCGCGAGCCGCGCCCGGACACGTCCTAGGCGAGGGCCGCGTCGATCATCCGGCGGGCCACGGCCGTCAGTTCGGCCGGGTCGGGTGCCGGGCGGGTGCGGGCGAGCGCGCCCGCGAGGCGGTCGTAGAGGAGTCCGTCGGCCCATGCGACCAGGAGTTCGGCGGACTCGACCGGCCGGGCGGCGCCGAGCGCCGCGAGGATCCCGGCGGCCAGGTCGCGCGAGCCCCGGCCGGCCCGGTGGAGTTCCGTCGCGAGCTCCGGGTTCCGTGCGGCCTCCAGGCTCAGCTCGAAGCGCGCCAGTTGGCGGGAACGCCCCGTGGTCAGCCATCGGTACAGCAGCGCGGCGACCGCCGCGGCGGCGGCGTCCCGGTCCGTCGGCGAAGGCATGGCGTCCCGGTCCGTCGATGAAGGCGCGGCGCCCCCGTCGAAGTCGCCGAGGTCCAGCTCGGCCAGCCGCGCGTAGCAGGCGCCGATCAGCGCCGTCCTCGTCCGGAAGTAGTACGAGGTGCTGCCCGCCGGAAGCCCGGCCGCGCCGTCGACCGCCCGGTGGGTCAGACCTCTCAGGCCGGCGGCGGCCACGAGGTCGATCGCGCTGTCCGCGATCAGGGTTCTGCGGTCGCCGCGCTCGGGGGAACTCATACCGCCACTCTACAAGTGTAGAGTGGCGGTCGAGGTTCCTCTACATTTGTAGAGGGTCTGGGGAGCGAGGGAGGAACGGCCATGACCCGACGTCATGCGGTGGTCGCGGGTGCGGGGATCGGCGGACTCTCGGTGGCGGTGGCCCTGCACCGTCGCGGGTGGTACGTCACCGTCTGCGAACGCGCCGCGGAGCCTTCCGCCGTCGGTGCGGGGATCGTCCTCGCCCCCAACGCCCTGCGCGCCTTCGACGCGATCGGATTCGACGCCGCCCGCGCGACGGGGCACGCCGCCCCTGCCGCGATGGACCTGCGCCGCCCCGGCGGCCGCCTGCTGAGCCGCGCCGACTGCGCCGCGCTGACCGCCCGGTACGGCCGGCCCCCGCTCGCCGTGCACCGCCCGTCCCTCTCCGCAGCCCTGGCCGCCGAGCTCCCCGGGGGAACCGTCCGGTACGGCACGGCAGTGACCGCCGTCGACGACGCGGACGGCCGTCCGATCGTCCGCACCTCGGCCGGCGCACTCACCGCCGGCGCCCTCACCGCCGGCGCCCTCACCGCCCGCCCTCTCACCGCCGGCTCTCTCACCGCCGACGTCGTCATCGCCGCCGACGGCATCCACAGCCCGATCCGACGCCAGCACTTCCCGGCCCATCCCGGCCTGCACCACAGCGGGGAGACCGCCTGGCGGACCGTCCTCGCGGCCGGCGGCCCGCCCGTGCGCGCCGCCGCCGAGACCTGGGGCCGCGGGGAGCGCTTCGGCGTCGTCCCGCTCGCCGACGGCCGCGTGTACCTCTACGCCACCGCGGTCGTCCCCGAGGGCTACCGGCCCGCCGACGTCCGCGCCGAACTCCTGCGCCGCTACGGCACCTGGCACGATCCGATCCCCGCCCTGCTGGAACGGATCGACCCGGCGGCCGTGCTCCAGCACGACCTGTACGACCTCGCCGCCCCGCTCCCCCGGTTCCATCAGGGCCGGCTGGCGTGGCTCGGCGATGCGGCGCACGCCATGACCCCCAACCTCGGCCAGGGCGGGTGCCAGGCCGTCGAGGACGCCGCCGTCCTCGCGCACCTGCTGGAGGGGGCCACCGTACGGGCCGCCCTGGCCGCCTACAGTGCGGCCCGCTGCGCCCGCACCGACGCCCTGCGCGTCCGCTCCCGCCGTGCGGGCCGGGTCGCCGCCCTCACGCACCCCCTCGCGGTGGCCGCCCGCGACCTCGCCGTCCGCGCCACTCCGGCCCGGGCCGCGCGGCGCGCCCTGGACGACCTGTTCGCCTTCGACGGGTTCGGGCTTCCGGAATAGGGCATGCGGCCTCGGGCGCCAGGGCCGTGCCCTGTGGCGCCGACACTCGTTGTTGTGGTTCGTTGACCGTTCAACACGAAGGCAGGCGAAGCCATATGACCGACATCGACTGGGACAACCCGATCGACCCCAAGCCGGGCTGGACCCTGGATCACGTCAAGCTGTACGTCGGTTCGGGCGGGGCCGAGGGGCAGTACTGGAACAACACCCAGACCCTGCTGCTCACCACCCTCGGCCGCAAGTCCGGGAAGCCCGTGCGGACCCCGCTCATCTACGGCGAGGACGGCGGCCGCTACCTCATCGTCGCCTCCAAGGGCGGCGACCCCGCGGACCCGCTCTGGTACCGGAACCTCACCGAGCACCCCGAGGTCCGGGTGCAGGTCGGTCCCGAGGTCCGGCAGGGCATCGCGCGGACCGCCACCTCCGAGGAGCGTGCCCGGTTCTGGCCGCTGATGGTGAAGCACTGGCCCTCGTACGACGAGTACCAGACCAAGACCAGCCGGGAGATCCCGATCGTCGTGATCGACCCCGTTGGCTGACAGGGCGCCGGGGCGCGTCAGTGTCCCAGTACCGCCATCGCCGCGTTGTGGCCGGGCACCCCGCTGACGCCGCCGCCGCGGACCGCCCCCGCGCCGCACAGCAGTACGTTGCGGTGGGCGGTCTCCACACCCCAACGGCCGCCGCCCTCACCGGAATCGGAGTACGGCCAGGACAGGTCCCGGTGGAAGATGTGCCCGCCGGGCAGGCGCAGTTCGCGCTCCAGGTCGAGCGGGGTCTTGGCCTCGATGCACGGGCGGCCGTCGGCGTCGAAGGCCAGGCAGTCGGTGAGCGGTTCGGCCAGGTGGGCATCGAGCTGGGCGAGGGTGGCGGCGAGCAGCACCTCCCGCGCCCCCTGGTTGTCCTTTTCGAACAGCCGCGCAGGGGTGTGCAGTCCGAACAGGGTCAGGGTCTGGTAGCCCTGCTCCGCCAGCTCGGGCCCCAGGATCGTCGGGTCCGTCAGCGAGTGGCAGTAGATCTCCGAGGGCGGTACGGAGGGCAGTTCACCGGTCGCGGCCTCCGCGTGGGCCCGGGCGAGCTGTTCGTACCCCTCCGCGATGTGGAAGGTGCCGCCGAAGGCCTCGCGCGGGTCCACGGAGGTGTCCCGCAGCCGGGGCAGGCGGCGCAGCAGCATGTTGACCTTGAGCTGGGCCCCCTCGGGGGCCGGCTCGGCCGGTTCCTCCCCCAGGAGCTCGGCGAGCGCCCGCGGCGAGGCGTTGACGAGCACCACCCGGCCGGCGACCCGGCCCTCGCCCGTCGCCGTACGGAAGGTCACCTCGGCCGGGGCGGTCGTGCCGTCGGTGTCGATGCGCAGCGCCTCGTGCCCGGTGGCGATCTCCGCACCGGCCGCCAGCGCGGAGGCCGCCAGCGCGTCCGTGAGCGCGCCCATGCCGCCGACCGGGACGTCCCAGTCGCCGGTGCCGCCGCCGATGACGTGGTAGAGGAAGCAGCGGTTCTGGGCCAGGCCCGGGTCGTGGGCGTCGGCGAAGGTCCCGATCAGCGCGTCGGTGAGGACCACCCCGCGCACCAGGTCGTCGGCGAACTCCCGCTCGACGGCCCGTCCGATCGGTTCCTCGAACAGCATCCGCCAGGCCGCCTCGTCGTCGAGCCGTGCCCGCAGCTCGGCGCGCGTGGGCAGCGGTTCGGTCAGCGTGGGGAAGAGGCGTTCGGCGGCCCGCCCGGTGGTCCCGTAGAAGGCGCGCCAGCTCTCGTACTCCCGCTCCGAGCCGGTCAGCCGCATGAAGGACTCCCGGGTGCGCGCCTCGCCGCCGCCGACCAACAGGCCGCCGGGGCGTCCGGCGCGCTCGACGGGGGTGTACGAGGAGACGGTGCGCCTGCGCACCGCGAAGTCCAGCCCCAGCTCGCGGACGATCTTCGCCGGGAGCAGCGAGACCAGGTAGGAGTAGCGGGAGAGGCGGGCGTCGACGCCCGGGAACGGCCGGGTGGACACGGCGGCCCCGCCGGTGCGGCCGAGCCGCTCCAGGACCAGGACCGAGCGGCCGGCCCGGGCCAGGTAGGCGGCGGCGACGAGGCCGTTGTGGCCCCCGCCCACGATCACCGCGTCGTACACGTCGTGCCCGAAGCCCCGCGAGGTCGTCATGGCTCTTGGTAACACACCTGGCCCAGCCGCTCCAGACAGTGCGCCTCGTCGGCGTGTGCCGCGACCGTGTCCGGATGCCCGTCGCCCAGTGACCGTTCGCGGATGCCGGAGAGTTCCCGGTAGACCGGCAGCGCCTGGTCCCAGCGGCCCAGCCGGCCGAGCCCGACGGCGAGTTCGCGGCGGCTGACCAGGGTGTCGGGATGTTCGGGGCCGAGGGTGCGGGCCCGCACCTCGCCCACCTGCCGGGCTTCGGCCACCGCTTCCTCCCAGCGCTCCAGGCGCCCGAGGTTCACCCCGAGGACGTGCCGGGCCCGCAGCGTCTCCGGGTCGGCGGCCCCGTAGGCGCGGGTGCGGTCGCGGACCAGGTCCTGGAACAGCTCCAGGGCCTGGGCCGAGCGCCCGGTCCGGCCTAGGGCGATCCCGGCCTCGTAGCGGGCGGCCAGCGTGTCGGGGTGGTCGCGGCCGAGCACCCGCTCCCGTACGGCCGCGATGTGCCGGAACGCCTCCAGCGCCTCCTCCCAGCGTTCGAGGCGGCCCAGCGCGTACGCCACCTCGTACCGGGTCAGCAGCGTGTCCGCGTGCTCCGCCCCCAGGACGGCCGCCCGGTCCGCGGCCACCTCGGCGGCGGCGGCGTGGGCCTCGGCGAAGCGGCCGAGGGCGCCCAGCGCGCAGGCCAGGTTGTGCCGGCAGCGCAGGGTGTCGGGGTGGATCCGGCCCACGGTCCGCTCCCGGGCCGCGAGCACCGCGCGGTAGCCCTCGTACGCCTCCTGGTGGCGGCCGAGCAGGCCCGTCTCGTACGCCGCCTCCTGCCGCGCGGCGAGGGTGTCCGGGTGCTCGGCTCCGAGCACCCGCGCGCGCCCTTCGGCGACGGCCGCGTACCCGGCGAGGGCCTCCTCGGTGCGGCCGGCCCGGCTGAGGGCGAAGGCCCGCGTGTGGCCGGCGTCGAGCGCGGCCGGGCCCGTGAGGGCTTGGCCGGGGCCGTGCGGGAACCCGTAGGCGGCGGTGAGCCGGGGGTCCTCGGCCGGACGCGGGCGTACGACGGTCGGCGCGGGCGGGGCCGGGGCGCCGGAAGCCGTCGCGGCCGGGGCCCCGGACTCGGGAACGGCCGTGGCGGGCGCGCCGGAGCCCGTGGCGGCGTGCGCGGCATGGGCCGTCCAGGAACCCGTCAGGACGGCCCACTCGCCGCTCGCGGGACGGGCCTCGATGCCGGCCTTGCGTCCGGCGGTCATGCCCCCGGCCCACTCGGGCAGCGGCGGGTGCGCGCCGGCGGCCACGGCGGGGCCGAGCCGGGCCTCGACGAGCTGTCGGTGCAGGTGGCGGGCGTCGCCGGGCCGGTCCTCGGGGGACTTGGCGAGCAGGTCGAGCACCAGCCGCTCGAAGTGGACGGGCAGTTCGGGGCGGTGCTCGCGCGGCGGCACGGGCGCGGTGTCGCGGTGGCCGACCAGCACGGACCAGGAGTCGCCGAGGTCGAAGGGCGGGGCTCCGGTGGCGATCTCGTACAGGACGCAGCCGAGGGAGTAGAGGTCGCTGCGGTGGTCCACCTCGCCGCCCGCGATCTGCTCGGGCGACATGTAGTGCGGGGTGCCCATGGCCATGCCGCCGCCGGTGAGCTTGGCGGTGAAACCGATGTCGGCGGCCAGCCGGGCGATGCCGAAGTCGCAGATCTTCACCGTGCCGTCGGTGAGCCGCATGATGTTGGCGGGCTTCAGGTCCCGGTGGACGACGCCCTGGTCGTGGGTGTAGCCGAGGGCGGCCGCCATCTGCTCGGCGATGTCGACGACCACGTCCACGGGGAGCGGGCGCGCGTCGTTGTCCTCCAGGAGCTGGCTGAGATTGCGGCCTTCGAGGAGCTCCATGACGAGGTAGAGGGGACCGCCGGCCGCGCTGTCGTCGCCGAAGTCGTGGACGACGGTGACGCCACGGTGCTGGAGGGAGGCGGCGACGCGCGCCTCGCGGCGGAATCGCTCGCGCAGCACCTGCGTGAAGTGGGTGTCCTGCTCGGGTCCGATGGGCTTGAGGCATTTGACGGCGACCTGCCGGCCCAGCGACTCGTCGCGGGCCCGCCACACCTCGCCCATGCCTCCGCGGCCGATCAGATCGAGCGACCGGTACCGGCCGTGGATCAGTCTGGACTCCGCCATGTCTTGAAGTCGCCCCCGTGTGTCGTGCTACGCCCTCCCCGGCCGGTCCAGTATGGCCGCTGATGTACGCAGTGTGTACGGCGCGGGGCGGCTCCCGGGGCCCATGCGGCGCATCGCTTTCAAGATGTGACCTGGAGGCAGCTGCCAGCGCAGACCTGCGGGAATGCTGCGCAGCAGGCTACCGGTGAGACGCAGGCGGCGGGTGACGCTGCGCGGGGCCGGTGCGGGGCGGCCGTACAGCTGGTGCGCCCAGCCGGGGAGGGATCCGTAGGCGAGGCCGGCGAGCGGGCGCCACACCAGGTTTCGGCCAGGGACGAGGAGGGGGTGGATGGGCGGGGCGCACAGGAAGGCGTCGACGGCGTGGGCGTCGGGTCCGGCGGCGAGTTCGGGACGGATCCGCTCGAAGTAGGCGGCGAGGGCCGCGGTGTCCCCCGGTACCCCGGACGGGTCGAGACCGACGAGCCGGGCGTTGACGCGGTTCTCGGCCACGTAGCGGTCCGCCTGCGCGGGGGTGAGCGGGACCCCGGAGCGGCGCAGGACGTGCAGGAAGCTGTCGATCTGGGCGCAGTGGATCCAGAGCAACAACTCGGGCTCGTCCACGCGGAACCGTGCGCCGGTGGCCGGATCGGTCGCCGACAGCATGGTGTGGATCTTGCGGACGCGGGCGCCGGCCCGCTCGGCGGCCTCGGTGGTGCCGTAGGTGACCGTGCCGACGAAGTCGGCGGTGCGCAGCAGGCGTCCCCAGGCGTCGCCCCCGCCGTTCTCCCCGCTGAAGGCGGAGCTGTTCTCCATGACACCGCGGACCGCGCGCGGGTGCAGGGCCTGGAGGTAGAGCGCGCGGACCCCGGCGATCCACATGACCGGGTCTCCGTGGCACTGCCAGGTCACGGAGCCAGGGCCGTAGAGCCCCGGATCGGGGCCTGCGCTCTCGTCCATGTCCGGATCCTCCCCCGTCGCTGTGGGCTCTTCCAGCATTCCACCGAACGGCCGCACGCACGCACGTGGGCGCATAGGCTTTCCCGCCGGCGGACCGCACCCGCCTCCCCTCGGGACGCGGAGGCACGGTCATGCGTACGGGACAGCTCGAAGGGCAGGTCGCCGTCGTCACGGGCGGCTCGTCCGGCATCGGCCTGGCGACGGCCCGGCGCTTCGTGGCGGAGGGCGCCCGGGTCTTCGTCACCGGCAGGCGGCCGGAGGAACTGGCCGCGGCGGTCCGCGATCTGGGCCCGGGCGCCGTGGCCGTCCGGGGTGACGCCTCCTGCGTCGCCGACCTTGACCGGCTCTACGCGGCGGTCGCGGCCGCGGGCTGCGACGCGATCGACGTACTGGTCGTGAACGCGGGCGGCGGCCCGCCCGGCGGCTTCGCCGAGTTCACCGAGGAGCAGTTCGACGCCACCGCGGACCTCAACTTCCGGGGCGCCTTCTTCACCGTCCAACGGGCCCTGCCGCTGCTGCGCGACGGCGCCTCGGTCATCTTGCTGGGCTCGGCAGCCGGCTCCTCGGCGTCCACGCGGTACGGGGTGTACGCCGCCACGAAGGCGGCCGTACGGTCCCTCGCGCGCAGCCTGGCCCTGGAGCTCGCGGGGCGCGCGATCCGGGTCAACACCCTCAGCCCGGGCCCGATCGACACCCCGGCCCTGGCCGGCGCTCCGGCGCACGTACGCGAGCGGGCGACCGCCGGAGTCCCGCTCGGCCGGGCGGGACGCCCCGAGGAGGTGGCCGCGGCGGCCCTGTTCCTCGCCTCGCGGGAGAGCAGCTTCATCACCGGGATCGAGCTCTTCGTGGACGGTGGAGCCGGCCAGGTCTGAACTCCTGTGGTGTGCCGGACCGGGGGCGGCGGCGTTTCAGTCGGCGGCCGGCGTGAACTCCACGAGCAGGGACTTCGGCCCGCGGGTGAAGACGCCCTCGGCGGCCGGGTCGTACCCCGGGGCGGGCCGGAGGCCGGGCATCGCGTCGAGGAGCTGGTCGACTGCGATCTCGACCTCGGCCTTGGCCAGCAGCGCACCGACGCAGAAGTGCCGTCCGAGTGCGAACGCCAGGTGGTCCGCGGCCGCGGAGAAGGCGGTGGTCGCCGTGAGGTCGTCGCGGAAGAGGTCGAAGCTGTCCGGGTCCTTGTAGCGGCCGGGGTCACGGTTGGCCGCACCGATCAGACAGGTGACGGTGGATCCGGCCGGGATCGTGCCGCCGCTCATGGTCACGTCGACGGCGGTCTGCCGCATGATCATGTGGACCGGCGGGGTGTAGCGCAGGGTCTCCGCGAAGGCGCGGTCGATGAGTCCGCGGTCCCGCCGTACGGCGTCGAGCTGGTGGGGGTTGGCCAGGAGGTTCGCAAAGAGGCCCGCGATGGCCTTGTCCGTGGTTTCGGCGCCCGCCGTGAGCAGGAGGCTGCAGAACGCCTTGATGTCCTCGTCGCTCATGCTCACCCCGTCGACCTCGGCGGTGCAGAGCGCGGACAGCAGGTCGTCTCCGAGGTGTTCCCGTCGGTTCCTGATGATCGGCAGCATGTATGCGGCGAACTCGGCCTGGGCGCGCGCACCTTCGGCCGCCCGTTCCGGGTCCCCGGACAGGTTGGCGACGAACGCCACGAAGGCCCTGTACCAGCCGCTGAGGGCCTCCTGGCCGGACCGGTCCAGTCCGAACATGTCGGCGATGACCGAGATGGGGAAGTGGGAGGCGAATCCGCTCACCAGGTCCACGGAGCCGGAGTCGCGGAAGTCGGCGATCAGTTCCCGGGCGTTGCGCTCGATGATCGGAACGACCGTGTCGCGGAGCGCGTTGCCGCGGAAGGCCGGCGCGACCAGGGCGCGGCGCGCCGCGTGTTCGCGGCCGCTCATCTGGAGCAGGGTCTTGCCGTGCACGGGCTCGGCCTGCCACGCGTAGTTGTCCGTGGTGAAGAGCGCCTCCTTGTCCTTGAAGGCCCGCGAGACGTCCTCGTAGCGCGAGAGGACCCAACTCTGCGTCCCCTCGTGCCAGAAGAGCGGCGCCTCCTCCCGCATGGCCCGGTAGACCGGATAGGGATTCTCTGCGAACTCCTGCGAAAGGATGTCCGGAATCTCGTGCGCGGCGGTCATGGAGTTCCCCCATCGGCTCGGCCCGGCGGCTGTCCTGAGGTGCCACGGCCCCCGTCGGTACGGAGACCGGTCGTGCTGCCACAACGCTCTGTGCGTACGCCTTCCAGCAAACCGCAGGACGTCCGCCACCGCCAGGCTGCCGAAGCGCCGCAAGTCGCGGCCGTGTTGGCCGCCCGGGTCGTGCTCGGCCGGGTTGATGTCGCCGCGACCGCCCACCCTCACAGCCAGGCCGTAGCCAGCCAGGCGGTCACGGCCGCCGCGACGAAGAGCCCGGCGTTGAGGGCGATCTGCCGGTCTCCACGGCGCAGGTGGACCACGGTCGCGCCGATCTGCAGGACGACGAAGCCGATCGCCGCAGCCAGGGCCGACCAGGGGGCGGTGCCGGTCAGCGGCGGCAGGACCAGCCCGATCGCCCCGAGCACTTCGATCACACCGATGGCCCGGACGGCCGGCATCGGGGTGCTGTCCACCCAGGCCATCATGGGCCGGAGCTGCTCGCGGCTCCGCAGCACCTTCACTCCGCCCCCGTAGAGGTAGAACAGGGCGAGCAGGCCGGCGACGATCCAGTACGCGTTCTTCATGCGTCGAGTCCACCGCCGGGGGCACCCCGCTGTCCAAGACCCGTTCGGCGACCTCGATACCCTACGGGTATCGTTGGGCCATGGAGCTACGCACGCTGCGCTATTTCGTGGCGGTCGCCGAGGACCTCCACTTCGGCCGGGCCGCCGCCCGGCTGCACATGAGCCAGCCGCCGCTGAGCCGGGCGATCAAGCAGTTGGAGACCGAGTTCGGCGCAACGCTGTTCGACCGGTCCTCCGCAGGTGTCGCGCTCACCCCCGTGGGGGCGGTGCTGCTCGACGAGGCCCGCGCCCTGCTCGACCAGGCCGACCGGGTGCGCGTGCGCGTGAGCACGGCGGCCGGCGCCGCGACTCTGACCGTCGGCGTACTGGGTGACAGCACGGACCCGGCCGCGGCCCGGCTGGCCGACGACTACCGCCGGCTGCACCCGCGTGTCGAGGTGCGCGTCCGCGAGACCGACCTGACCGATCCCACCTGCGGGCTGCACGCCGGGTCGGTGGACGTGGCCCTGACCCGCGCGCCGTTCGACGAGACCGGCCTGTCCGTGCACGCGTTGCGCGCCGACCCGGTGGGGGCGCTGCTGCGCGCCGACGATCCCCTGGCCCGCCACGGCAGCCTGTCGCTGGCCGACCTGGCCGACCGCCGCTGGTTCCTGTTCCCTGAGGGGACCGATCCCGTCTGGCAGACGTACTGGAACGGCGGAGGGCCCCGCGAGGGTCCGGTGGTACGCGCCGTCCAGGAGTGCCGGCAAGCAGTTCTCTGGAACGGCACGGTCGGCATGACGATCCTGGCCCACCGGCCCGGGCAGGGCCTCACCGTGGTGCCGCTGACCGACATGCCACCGAGCCGGGTGGTGGTCGCGTGGAGGGAAGGCGACACGAATCCCCTGATCCGCTCGTTCGTCCGGATCGCGACCACCGCCTACCGCGGCTGACCGCTCAGCGGCGCACCCTCGGCATGCCCAGGCCGATCCACGAGATGATCTCCCGCTGGATCTCGTTGTTGCCTCCGCCGAAGGTGAAGATGACCGCGCTGCGGTAGCCGCGCTCCAGTTCGCCGTGCAGGACCGCGCCCGCGGAGCCGTCCTTGAGGGAGCCGGCCGCGCCGACCACCTCCATCAGCCAGGCGTACGCGTCCCTGCGCGCCTCCGAGCCGTAGACCTTGACGGCGGAGGCGTCCTGCGGGGTGAGGTTGCCGTCCTGGACGGCGTTGACCATCTGCCAGTTCAGCAGCTTCATCGCGTCGAGGCGGGCGTGGGTGCGGGCGAGGCGGCCGCGGACCCAGGAGAGGTCGATGACGCGGCGGCCGTCGGCGAGCTTGGTCTCGGCGGCCCACCGCTGGACGTCGTGCAGGGCGCGGATGGCCATGGTGCCGTGGGCGGCGAGGGTGACGCGCTCGTGGTTGAGCTGGTTGGTGATCAGGCGCCAGCCCTTGTTCTCCTGGCCGACGCGGCGGCTCGCGGGGACGCGGATGTTCTCGTAGTAGCTGGCCGTGGTGTCGTGCGAGGCCAGGGTGTTGATGAGGGTGCAGGAATAGCCGGGGTCGAAGGTCGGTACGAGGAGCATGGTGATGCCCTTGTGGGCGGGGGCGTCCGGGTCGGTGCGGACGGCGAGCCAGACCCAGTCGGCGGTGTCGCCGTTGGTGGTCCAGATCTTCTGCCCGTCGACCACGTAGGTGCCGGTCTCCTCGTCGCCCTCGCGGACGGCCTTGCACTTGAGGGCGGCGAGGTCGGTGCCGGCGTCGGGCTCGCTGTAGCCGATGGCGAAGTCGATCTCCCCGGCGAGGATCTTGGGCAGGAAGTACGCCTTCTGCTCGTCGGTGCCGAACTGCATGATGGTCGGCCCGACGGTGTTGAGCGCCATCAGCGGCAGCGGTACGACGGCCTGCGCGGCCTCGTCGAAGAAGATGAACTGGTCCATGGGCGACATCCCGCGCCCGCCGTACTCCTTGGGCCAGCCGACCCCGAGCCAGCCGTCGGCGCCGAGCCGGCGGATGGTCTCCCGGTAGAAGCGCTTCTGTTCGGCCGGGTCCTCGTACCGCGCGTAGACGTCGTCCGGGATCAGTTCGGCGAAGTAGGCGCGCAGCTCGGCGCGCAACCGCTGCTGCTCAGGCGTGTATTCGAGGTGCACGGCCCCTCCGGGTCTCTCGTGGCTCAGGTCGCGCGGCCGTCCGCCGCCGCTGCGGGGGCAGACTAGAACCTGTTCCAAGAATCCGGAAGGGTCAGCGGGTCATCACCCCCGTTCCGCACTGCGCGGGCCGGATCAGGACCTTGATGTGTTCCTCGGGGCGCCGCAGGGAGGCGAAGGCCGCGTCCAGCCCGCCGAAGCCCGCTTCTCCCGTGACCAGGGACGCGGGGTCGATGCGGCCGTCGGCGAGGCGGGCGAGGGTGGCGCCGAACTCCTCGGGCGGGTAGGTCAGGCACATGCGGATCGTGACGTCCTTGTAGATGCCGACCACCGGCCGGATCACGTCCTCGGTCATCACCCCGCCGATCTGCAGGATCTCGGCGCCGCGCGGGACGGTGTGCAGGAGTTGGTTCAACATGCCGGGTACGCCCACGCAGTTCACGACCACGGTGGGGCGCGGGCGGGCTCCCGCCAGTTCCGCGCAGAGTCGTACGGGGTCCTGCGCGGCCGGGTCCACCACCGCGTGCGCGCCGAGCCGGGCGGCGGCCGCCCGGCGCAGCGGCGACGGGTCGGAGGCCACCACCGGTCCGGCGCCGCGCTCCAGCAGCGCGGCGACGGCCCCGAGCCCGACCGGGCCGCAGCCGACGACCACGGCCGGGGTGTCCCTTCCCGCCGCGCTCCGGGCGATGTTGCCGAAACCCACGGCCAGCGGCTCGGTGAGGGCGGCGAGCCCGAGGTCCAGGGACGGCGGGACGCGCAGCAGCGCCTGCGCCTGTACGACGATCCGTTCGCCGAATCCGCCGGGGAAGGCGTTGCTGTAGCCCACGGTACGCACGACGCCGCCCGGGTCGACCGCCCAGGGCAGGCCGACGACCCCGGTGCCCGGTTCGGGACCGGTCGCGCCGGGCCCGTAGGAGAGGACCCGGCCGGAGAACTCGTGGCCCATCACCAGCGGCCGGTCCGGGTCGAAGAGGAAGCTGGTGGTTCCGCTGTCCCGGGAGGCCCGGAGGAACTCGTCGGTGTGCGCGACGGCGCTCAGGTCGGAGCCGCAGATCCCGCAGGCGGCGGTCTCCACGAGTGCCTGCCCGGGGCCGGGCACCGGATCCAGGTGCTCCCGTACGCGGAACCGGCCCTCCTCGAGCACGGCTGCCCTCAACGGACCTCTCCCTTGCGGGCGATGGCATCCATCGTGGCCCGGCGCATCGCCCCGATGAACCGTTCGCTGTTGCGCCCGGCCCACTCCAGGCTGGCGCGGCGCGCTTCGGTGTGTCCGGTGAGCCGGGGGACGACCCGCTCGGCGAAGAGCTCCAGGCTGCGCAGGGCGGCCGCGGGCTCGGCGAGGTCCAGTCGCAGGATGAGGAAGGTCCCGAACCCGCCGGTCTTGTCCGCGAGTTGCTCGATCCTCTGCACGGCGTCCTCGGGGGTTCCGATGACGGCCCGGCCGAAGGTGGGCAGCCCTTCGGTGGTCCACCGCTCGACGGCGCCGGCCGGGGTGGCGCAGCCGTCCAGCCGGGTACCGCTCAGCTTCTCGATGTAGTCCACGAGGTGCGGCGTGCCGTACTCGGCTTCGCGCAGGGCCTGTTCGCGGGTCTCGGCCAGGTGCACCGGGGTGACCAGCCTCCAGGCGGAGCGATCGGCGGCGCGGCCGGCTTCGCCGCAGGCCCGCTCGTGGGCGGCCCAGTTGGCGTCGAGCACCGCGTACCCGGCGGGGTCGGCCGCGGCGAGCGAGAGCATCCCGACCCCGTGGCGTCCCGCGAGCACCGCCCCGGTCGGCGATACGGCGGAGGCGACCGCAACCTCCAGTTCCCGGCCCCGGTAGGGTCCGAGCTGGAGCCGGGCCTCCTCCAGGGCGAACCAGTCGGTGGCGGCCGTGACCGTCTCCCCGCGCAGCAGCCGCACGATCGCGTCGAGGGCATCGGCCGTCATCGCGCGGGAGCGGAGCAGGTCGACTCCCATCATGAAGGCGTCCGAGGGCAGTTGACCCGGTCCGACCCCAAGCATGGCTCGCCCCCGGGACTGCTGGTCGAGCTGGCAGATCCGGTCGGCGAGGATCAACGGCTGGTGGTAGGGAAGGGAGTTGACCCCGGTTCCGAGCATGATCCGACCGGTGCGTTCGGCGGCCGCGGCGAGGAACACCTCGGGCGAGGCGATGATCTCGTACCCCGCGGAGTGGTGTTCACCGGCCCACAGTTCCTCGTAGCCGAGACGGTCCAGGTCGGCGGCGAGGTCGAGGTCCCGGCGCAGCTGGAGCGCCGGGTCGCCGTCGGGGCGGTGGTAGGGGGCGAGGAACACCCCGAAGCGGTGCGGGAGATACGGCTGCGGCCGCTGCGGTGGCGTGTGCGGTGGCATGTGCTGCGACTGCTGCGGCATGTGCGGTGGCCTTCCCTCGGCGGCGCCTGCTCTGCTCCGGCAATCCGACGAAACACCGCCCGGGACGCAGCTTCAATGCCGGCGCGGCCGTCCTCCCACTGAGTGGGAGGAATCCCGCGGGCCACCGCTCAGCCGTGGCTCAGGTGTAGAGGAAGACGTAGTCGAAGTACACGAGGTCGCGGATGCCGTCGAAGCGGAAGGTGCCCGACGGGACCACGTTCAGGCCTTCCTCCAGGGCGACCTTGTCGTACGTCACGCTCTGCTTCCAGGCCGCACTGGAGGGTACGTACGGTTTCAGCGGGGCGGGCAGCCCGGCCAGGGACCCGACCTCGAAGCGGTGGGCGGGATCGCGCATGATGCGGTTCGCCGTGCCCTGCTTGAGGTGGGCGACCCCGACCAGCCGCATCCGGGAATCCGGGCTCGGGATCGTCCGGTCGCTGCCGGACTCGTCGATGTCGTAGCCCAGCCAGTGCGCGTCGGACACGTCGCCCAGCGCGGTCCAGAAGCGCCGGTTGAGCGGCGCCAGGTCGGTGCGGACCTTCTCCGCGTCTTCTCCCTCGGGCCACATGACGTAGCCGAGCCCCGCTGCGCCGAGCAGCAGCGGGGCCCCCAGTCCCAGAAGAAGCCGCCGTCTGCTGCTGAGGCCCCGCTGTGCGTCCATTCAGTCCCCCGATACCCGTTCCGGTCAGTTCAGGGCGCTGATCATAGCGGCGGCCGTCGCCGTCATGGCCTCCCGTGCGGCGGTCAAATACGGACGGGGATCCGCGGGGGTGAGATGGGTGCGGATGGCCTCGGTCATCGCCACGTTGAGCGCGGTGCCGATGTTGACCTTGCGGATGCCGCCGGCGACGGCCGCGGCGAGTTCCGCGTCCGGCAGACCGGAGGATCCGTGCAGCACGAGCGGCACGTCGACCGTCTTGGCGAGGCGGCCGAGCAGCACGTGGTCCAGGGCCGCGGTGCGGCTGGTCATGGCGTGGCTGCTGCCGATGGCGACGGCCAGCGCGTCCACTCCGGAGTCGGCGACGAACCGCCGCGCCTCGTCGGGGTCGGTACGGGCGCCGGGCGCGTGCGGGTCCAGCGGCGCGGCCCCGTTCTTCCCGCCGACCTCGCCCAGTTCGGCTTCGATCCAGAGCCCGTTGACGTGCGCCCAGTCGGCGGCGGAGCGGGTGGCCTCCAGGTTCTCGGCGTAGGGGAGGTGTGCGGCGTCGTACATGACCGAGCTGAATCCGGCGTCCACGGCCTGCCGCAGCAGTTCTGAGCTCTTGACGTGGTCCAGGTGCAGCCCGACCGGGACCCCGGCGGCCTCGGCGACCGCCACGGCCGCGCGGCTGATCGGCAGCAGCGCCCCGCCGCGGAACTTGACGGCGTTCTCGCTGAGCTGGAGCACCACGGGAAGGCCGGCCGCTTCGGCGCCCGCGACGACCGCTTCGGCGTGCTCCAGCGTGATGATGTTGAAGGCGGCGACGGCGCGGCCCTGGGCGGCGGCGTCCAGGACGAGCCGGCCGGCGGGGACGAGGCTCATCGGACCGCCTCCTCGCCCGTGGTGAGGATGACGGACCGGGTCAGGTTGCGCGGCGCGTCCGGGTCCAGCCCCTGGTGGGCGGCGACGGCGATGGCCAGGCGGTGGACGCGGACCAGTTCGGCGAGCGGGTCGAGGTGCCCGGCCACCCACTGGGCTCCGGTCCCCCGGACCTGTTCGGCGAGCCCTTCGGGGGCGTCGCCGAGCGACCAGGTGGCGGTGCCGGGCGCCGAGACGCTGATGGGACCGTGCCGGTACTCCATGGCCGGGTAGGACTCGGCCCAGGCCAGGGCGGCTTCGCGCATCTTCAGGGCGGCCTCGTTGGCGAGTCCGACGCTCCAGCCCCGCCCGAGGAAGGTGAACTGTCCCCGGGTCTCCAGCTCCGCGGGGAGCGGGTCGGCCAGTGCGGCGCGCGCGTCCGCGACGACGGACGGGCTGTGCAGGCCGACGTGGGCGCGCAGCAGGGTGAGGGCGGTGGTGGCGAAGCGGGTCTGCACGACGGACTGCTCGTCGGCGAAGTCGAGGACGACGAGCGCGTCGGCGAGGGTGATGACGGGGGTGGCGGGGTCCCCGATGACGGCGGTGGTGGGCACGCCCGCTTCCCGCAGCCCGGCCAGCAGGTCGAGGACCTCGGTGGTGGTCCCGGACCGGGTCAGCGCGACGACCCGGTCGTAGCGCCGGTGGCGGGGGAACTCCGAGGCGGGGAAGGCGTCGGTCTCGCCCTGCCCTGCCTCCTCGCGCAACACGGCGGCGGCCTGGGCCATGTAGTACGAGGTCCCGCATCCGACGATCGCGGTACGCTCCCCCGGCCGCGGCAGCACCGCCCGGTGTTCCGGGGCCAGTTCGGCGGCCCGCTCCCAGCATGCGGGCTGCGTGCCCAACTCGTACGCGACATGGCTCATGGCGGCTCCCTAGCGCGGTGCGTGCACCCGTGAGTGCGTGTTCTTGCAAGATACTGGGCCCTTTCGCGCAACTTCAAGCATCTCAGGAATCATCTCCTGCGTTAATCTCGACGTGTAGGCCAAGAGGGAGCGCCGAAACGAACGGCGACGCGAATATCGAAGGCAAGACCGGAAGGGCGGCCGATGACCCGCAAGGAACGCTGGCAGACACTGCTGGACCTGCTGGTGGAGCGGGGCGAGCTGGAAGTGGAACCCGCCGCCGAGGCCCTCGGCGTGTCCGCCGCCACCATCCGGCGCGACCTCGACCAGCTCGCCGAGCAGCAGCTGCTGGTCCGCACGCGCGGCGGAGCGGTCCTGCACGGGGTCTCGTACGAACTCCCGCTGCGCTACCGCACCTCGCGCCGGGCCGCCGAGAAGAGCCGCATCAGCGAAACCGTCGCGGCCCTGATCGTCCCCGGCGAGGTGATCGGCCTGACCGGCGGCACCACGACCACCGAGGTGGCGCGTGCGCTGGCCGCCCGCCCCGACCTCGCCACCGGCTCCCCCGCCCTCACCGTGGTCACCAACGCGCTGAACATCGCGGGCGAGCTGGTCATCAGACCGCAGTTCAAGATCGTGCTCACCGGTGGCGTGGCCCGGCCCCAGTCCTACGAGCTCACCGGCCCGCTCGCCATGGGGGTGCTCGGGCAGCTCTCCGTGGACACCGCCGTCGTCGGCGTGGACGCCTTCGACCCGGCGGACGGGGCCGCCACCCGCCACGAGGACGAGGCGGCCATGAACCGGCTGCTCTGCGAACGCGCCCGCCGCGTGGTGATCGCCGCCGACTCCAGCAAGCTCGGCGTCCGCGCCTTCGCCCGCATCGTCGCCACCGACGCCGTGGACGTACTCGTGACGGACACCGGCCTGTCTCCGTCGGTGGCCGAGGCCTTCGAGGCGGCGGGCGTGGAGGTCATCCGCGCCTGATCTGATCACACGGCCGGGGGCAGCCGACCCGGGGGCCGCCCCCGGGGCCGCCCCGCGCGGCCTCCTAGACTCCCCGGATGGCAGACGATCCTCTCCGGCTCACCGTCCTGGGCAGCGCGACGCCCTACCCGCGCGCCGACAACCCCTGCTCCGGCTACCTGCTCGAAGGCGGCGGCGCCCGGGTCTGGGTCGACGCGGGCAGCGGAACGCTCGGGCCGCTGCAACGGCACGTCGGACTGGGCGAGTTGGACGCCATATGGATCTCGCACCTGCACGCCGACCACACGGCCGACCTGCTGACCGCGTACTACGGCCTGCTGTACGCCGACGTACGACGGCCCGCGCCGCTCCCCCTCTACGGGCCGCCCGGCATCGCCGACCGGCTGGCGGGGTTCCTCACCAACGGCCCGGAACGCAGCCCGGTCGAGGCCGCCTTCGAGGTCCACGAGCTGCACGACGGCCACCGTGCGCAGGCCGGAGCGCTCGGCCTCGCCGGCCGGGCGGTGTCCCACGGCATGCCCGCCTTCGCGCTGCGGGCCGAGTCGGGAGGCCGGTCACTCGTGTACTCCGGGGACACGGCGCCCTGTTCGGCCCTGACCCGGTTCGCCGAGGACTGCACGCTCCTGGTCTGCGAGGCCGACAGCTCCGCGCACCCGGCCGACGGCGAACCGGTGCACCACACCCCCGAGGAGGCCGGCGACACCGCCCGCGCGGCCCGCGCCGGGCGGCTGGTCCTCACGCACCTCGGCCGGGACCTGGATCCGGCCGAGGCCGTGTCCCGCGCCTCGGCCCGCTACCCCGGGCCGGTCGACTACGCCGCGCCGGGCGCGGTGTTCCCGGCCGGGTAGGCCTTCAGTGCGCCGGGAGCCGGCCCGCCTCGCGGGCGAGGGCCGCCAGGACCGGGGCGATCAGCGGATGCGTTTCGGCTCCGCGCCGGGTGGCGGCGAAGACCCGCCGGGTCGCCGCCGGGCCGGTCACCGGGCGGACCTGGACCTCCTTGAGTTCCATGCCGCGCAGCGCCGAACGGGGCACCAGGGCGACCCCCGCGCCCGCGCCCACCAGCGCGACCACGGCCCGGAAGTCGTCGGAGGAGTGCACCAGCCGGGGCTGGAAGCCCGCGAGTTCGCAGGCGAGCTGCATGACGTCGTGGCAGGGGTTGCCGGGGTACTGGCCCACCCAGTCCGCGTCCGAGAGGCCGGCCAGCGGCACCTCGGGAAGATCCCCGAGGGGGTGGCCGGCGGGCAGGACCGCGTCGAAGGGTTCCGCGTACAGCGGGAGCACGGACAGCCGTCCGTCGTCGGCGCCGGGGGCGCCCCGGTACTCGACGGCCAGGGCCACGTCCGCCTCCCCGTCGAGCAGCAGAGGCAGGCTCTGGTCGCCCTCCGCGTCGCGTACGCGCAGCCGGATCCCGGGGTGGTCGACGGCCAGCCGGGCGATGGCCGGGGCCAGCACCTCGGCGATGCCGGTGGCGAAGGCCGCCACGGTGACGGCGCCCGCAGAACCGCCCGCGTAGGCGGCGAGTTCGGCCTCGGCCCGCTCGAGCTGCGCCAGGACCTCGTGGGCGTGCCCGAGCAGGATCTCGCCGGCCGCGGTGAGGCGTACGCCCCGGCCGCTGCGGGTCAGCAGGGCGTGCCCCGTCTCCTGCTCCAGCGCCGCGAGCTGCTGCGACACGGCGGAGGGGGTGAGGTACAGAGCTGCGGCCGCGGCGGTCACCGTACGGTGGTCCGCCACGGCCCGCAGAATGCGCAGCCGGCGGGGGTCGATCACCCCACCATTCTCGCAGCCCACAAGCCCCTGCCGCCCCGACCGAACGTGCGGGGCCGGCGCCGGGCGCCGGCGTGAACCGAGTCGGGGGTCACGCCCTCCGGCCGGGTGCGTGGCCCGGACCAGGCGGGGGTGCTGTCCCCTACCCGCCCTTCGCCCGTTCCCGGGGCTGCGCCCGGACCCGTCCTGGGGCTCCGCCCCAGACCCCGGTCCTCAAGCGCCGGACGGCTGGATTTGGCGGGCGCAGCCTGCATGTGCGGGCACGTGCGCACCGAATCCAGCCGGGCGCCGGCCAAAGACCAGCCCCTCCGGCGTTCGAGGGGCCGGCCCGGGCTCAGTTCTCGGCGCCCGCCAGGGACGCCCGCGCGTCGATGAACGCCGCGATCGCGCGTTCCACGTCGGCCGTCGAGTGCGCGGCCGAGAGCTGGACGCGGATCCGCGCCGCGCCCATCGGGACCACCGGGTAGGAGAAGCCGATCACGTAGACCCCGCGCTCCAGCAGGAGTTCCGCCGTCTTGGCCGCCTCCGCCGCGTCGCCGATCATCACCGGGGCGATGGCGTGGTCGCCGGGCAGGATCTCGAAGCCGGCCTCGGTCATCTTCGTACGGAAGAGCGCGGTGTTGGCGGCGAGCCGCTCGCGCAGGTCGTCGGCCGACTCCAGCAGGTCGAGGACCTTGAGGGAGGCCGCCGCGATGACCGGGGCGAGGGAGTTCGAGAAGAGGTACGGGCGCGAGCGCTGACGCAGCAGCTCGACGATCTCGGCGCGCGCCGCGACGTAGCCGCCGGAGGCCCCGCCCAGCGCCTTGCCGAGGGTGCCGGTGATGATGTCCACGCGGTCCATGACCCCGTGCAGTTCCGGGGTGCCGCGGCCGCCGGGGCCGACGAAGCCGACGGCGTGCGAGTCGTCGACCATGACCATGGCGTCGTAGCGCTCCGCGAGGTCGCAGATCTCGGCGAGCGGGGCGACGTAACCGTCCATGGAGAACACGCCGTCGGTGACGATCAGCTTGCGGCGGGCACCGCCCTCTGTGGCCTCCTTGAGCCTGGTCTCCAGCTCCGCCATGTCGCGGTTGGCGTAGCGGAAGCGGCGCGCCTTGGAGAGGCGGATGCCGTCGATGATCGAGGCGTGGTTGAGGGCGTCGGAGATCACCGCGTCCTCGGGGCCGAGGATGGTCTCGAAGACTCCGCCGTTGGCGTCGAAGCAGGAGGAGTAGAGGATCGTGTCCTCCTGGCCGAGGAAGGCGGAGAGCCGCGCCTCCAGCTCCTTGTGCACCTCCTGCGTACCGCAGATGAAGCGCACGGAGGCCATTCCGTAGCCCCAGCGGTCCAGGGCCTCCTTCGCCGCGGTGACCACCTCGGGGTGGTCCGCGAGACCGAGGTAGTTGTTGGCGCAGAAGTTGAGCACCTCGCCGGCGGCGCCGCCCGAGGTCACGGCCACGGCGGCGTTCTGCGGGGTGCCGATGACGCGCTCGGGCTTGTGCAGACCCGCGGCGCGGATCTCGTCGAGGGTCGTACGGAGGTCCGCGCGGACGGTCTCGAACATGTGCGGTGCTCTCTTTCTCCTGGTGCGGCGGAGGGAGGGGGGGCCGGGCCCCGCGGAGGGGGGGAGGGTGGTGCGGGGCCCGGCCGGAGGGAAATGGTCTGTGGGGCTGAACGCCCAGGGGCAGGGCCCGGGCGGCAATGCCCGGGCGGCCAAGCCAAGGCGGCCAAGCCAAGGCCGCTACGGCCCGGGCGACTGCGCCCGGATCGCTACGCCTGGGTCCAGTCCAGGATGATCTTGCCGCTGCGGGCGGTCGCGGCCTCGTCGAACGCGGCCTCGAAGTCCCCGTAGGCGTACCGGCCGGTGATGACGGGGCTGAGGTCGAGCCCGCCCTCCAGCAGCACGGTCATCGCGTACCAGGTCTCGAACATCTCACGGCCGTAGATGCCCTTGATCGTGATCATCGAGGTGACGACCTTGGCCCAGTCGACGGCGAAGTCCTGCGCCGGCAGGCCCAGCATGGCGATCCGGCCGCCGTGCGTCATGTTGTCGATCATGTCGCGCATGGCCTCGCCGCGGCCGGACATCTCCAGACCGATGTCGAAGCCCTCGCGCAGGCCGAGCTGGGCCTGCGCATCGGCGATGGTCGCCTTCGAAACGTCGAGCGCGAGGGTGGCGCCGGCCTTGCGGGCGATCTCCAGACGCTCCGGGCTGACGTCGGTGATGACCACGTTGCGCGCTCCCGCGTGCCGGGCCACGGCCGCCGCCATGATCCCGATCGGGCCCGCGCCGGTGATCAGTACGTCCTCGCCGACCAGCGGGAAGGAGAGCGCGGTGTGCACGGCGTTGCCGAAGGGGTCGAAGATCGCCGCGACGTCGAGGTCCACCTTGGTCCGGTGCACCCACACGTTCTGCGCGGGCAGCACCACGTACTCGGCGAAGGCCCCGTCGCGTCCCACTCCGAGCCCGATCGTGCTGCGGCACAGGTGGCGGCGCCCGGCCAGGCAGTTGCGGCACTTCCCGCACACCAGGTGGCCCTCGCCGCTGACCAGTGCGCCGACCTCGATGTCGGAGGACACGTCCGCACCGAGCGCGGCCACCTCGCCGACGAACTCGTGGCCGAGCACGAGGGGGGTCTTGACGGCGCCCTGCGCCCAGCCGTCCCAGGAGCGGATGTGCAGGTCGGTCCCGCAGATGCCGGTCCGCAGCACCTTGATCAGCACGTCGCCGGGGCCGTACTCGGGCTCGGGAACGTCCATGAGCCACAGCCCGGGTTCGGCCTTGTGCTTGACGAGTGCCTTCATGGGGTGGCTCCAGGCATGCGGAAGGAAGCGCTACGGGGCGTGCGGGCCGGGCAGCGTTCGGACGGCACCAATCTGCCGACCTGCGGGTGATCAGTCCATCGAGGATTTCTTAAGCGGGTCCACAGCCCAGCTTCACGCCTATGCTCCTCAGGTGACGGGCAGGGGCCGGGGAGTGGGCCGGGCCGGGAATGGGGGAGGTGAGGGGCGTGCCGAGTCTGCGCAGCAGGGCGCTTTCGGTCGCGCTGATCGCGGCGGGTCGGCGAAGACGGTTCGGGAGCGCCGAGGCGGTCCGTACCCGGGTGGCGGAATCGATGCGGCGCCCGGCGTCGCACCTCCCCCCGCATTCGCTGGGCCGGGTGGCGGAGGTCTCGCGGACCTTCGTCGGGGCCTGGCCGGTGTACGAGGTCTCGCCGCTCGGCGTGGAACCGGCCGCCCGGGTGCTGTACGTGCACGGCGGCGGGTACATCAACGAACTGGTCCGGGCGCACTGGTCGCTGATCCGGACCCTGGTCACGCAGGCGCAGGCCCGGGTCGTCGTACCGGCGTACATACTGGCCCCGCGCGGAACCGCCGACCGGACCGTCCCGGTCGCCGCCGACCTGCTCAGCGGCCTGATCGCGAGCGGGGACGCGGGCGGCACGGTGCTCCTCGGGGATTCTGCGGGCGCCGGGCTGGCGCTGGCCGCGGCCCAGCGGCTGCGCGACCGCAACGGGGCGCAGCCGTCGCGGATCGTGCTGATCTCGCCCTGGCTGGACGTGTCCATGAGCCACCCCGACCAGGCGGCCATCGAGGCGGGCGACCCGATGCTGGCCCGCCCCGGCCTGCGGGAGGCCGGGCGGCTGTACGCGGGCAACCTGGCGGCCGACGATCCCCGGGTGAGCCCGCTGCACGGGTCGTTCGCGGGGCTGGCCCCGCTGACGGTGTTCACCGGCACCCGGGACGTCCTGACGACCGACAGCCGCGAACTGCTGAACCGGGCGCGGGCGGCCGGCGCCGAGGTGGAGTTCATCGAGGAGCCGGGGCTGCCGCACGACTACCCGCTGATGCCGGTCCCGGAGGGCAGGGCGGCCCGCGACCGGATCGTGGAGCTGGTCCGCGCGGCGGCGGCGGAGTCCTGAGGCGCGCCGGGCGGGGGGTCGGGCCCCGTCCCCGTCCCCGTCCGATGACCGTCCCGGTGACCCTCGGGGTCCGAGAAAAGGACCGGGCCCCGACCCATGGGGGCGGTCGGGGCGCGGAGTAGGGCCGGGCACGCCGGCACGGGCCCTTCAGCTCCACCGGCTCGGGTGAAGCGGGCGAACTACCAGCGGAAGGTTTCCCAGGGACCGGCGGTCGACGAGCGGGCTCGCAGCTTGGCGTAGCCGTCACCGGTGTATCCGAGTTCGGCGGAGACGAAGCCCTCGTTGGCGTAAGACCAGAAGGCCGTGTTCCCCTGACCGGGTGCGGTGGACGTGTAGAACTTCTCCCACGGGCCTACCTCCGTGGCGCGCGCACGCAGTTCCCCGTAGTCGGACCCGCCGTAACCGAGTTCCGCCGAGACGATGCGGCCGTTGGCCTCCGACCACAGGACCGTATACCCGGTGTCCCGGCTCCGGCAGAGGCCGAACAGCTCCCAGGGGCCGATCGCCGTGCCGCGAGCCCGCAGCTCGCCGTAACGTGCTCCCGCGTACCCGAGTTCGGCGGAGACGAACTGGCCGTTCGCTCCCCTGATGGTGATGTCGTCGTAGCAGTCCACCGTGTCGAGGGGCTGAGCCGCACTCAGCGCCGTCGTGGCTGCCCGGCGAGCGGCGTCGGCCGGCGCGGCGTCGGCCGGGGC
>NZ_JBHVYI010000070.1:27304-45588 GCF_042880975.1 Streptomyces sp. NPDC058289 | reverse complement strand
AGGAACCTCATCCACCGAAATGGACGGGGTATCAACTTTTGGCGTTGATTTTTGGCACGCTGTTGAGTTCTCAAGGAACGGACGCTTCCTTTGTATTCACCCTCTCGGGCTTTCCTCCGGGCTTTTCGTTCTGTTCTTGCGTTTCAGACTCTATCAGAGTCTGTCTCGCTTGTTTTCCGCCTTCCAGTTCTTCGCTTTCGCGTTTCCCTTTCCGGCGAGTTCGACTCTATCAGATCCTTTCGGGCCTGACTCCCAGTCAACGGGGTTTGTCGTTCGGACTGTTGGGCCCTTGCGACGAGTGAGACAGTAGCGGATTCCTTGCCCCCGAACCTAATCGGCGGCTGCGTCCGTGGACGCGGATTCCTCATTCGCAAATACGCATGAAAACGGGACGACAAAGTGAGTCGTTCGTTCGAATGTGTAGTGCGGGATGGCTGTCCGGGGACCGACCGGGGTCGGCGCTCACTTCGGACAACTCGAAGAACCTTACGGATCCGGCACAGGTGTGTCAACCCCCGGCTGACCCGCCCCACCGAGGGCACAAACCTGACGCCGTCCTCACGCCTCAGGGTCTAGCCTCTTCCCCATGACTACGCGTGCGCTCACGCTCGACCTTCGCTGGTGGGCCGCCTGACGGCGGCCGACCATCCACGCGAGCACGCACGCTCTCGACGGCCGCCGATCACGGCGGCCGTTTCTGTTTCTCCCCTCCCGGGAGTGGCTCGGTCGCCCGACGCGGTGGCGTCGACGCCCACACCGACACGAGCAGGGAGCAGGAACATGACGAGGATCTTCAGCGGGGTCAAGCCGACGGGGCATCTGACGCTCGGGAACTACCTGGGGGCCGTACGGCAGTGGGTCGCCGCCGAGCAGGAGCCCGACGAGGCGCTGTTCTGCGTGGTCGATCTGCACGCCCTGACCGTCGAACACGATCCGGCCCGGGTGCGCCGGCTCAGTCGGCAGGCGGCGACGCTGTTGCTCGCCGCCGGGCTGACTCCCGAAAAGTGCACGCTGTTCGTGCAGAGCCACGTGGACGAGCACGCCCGGCTCTCGTACCTGCTGGAGTGCACGGCTTCGGACGGGGAGCTGCGGCGGATGGTGCAGTACAAGGAGAAGGCGGCGAAGGCGCAGGCCTCGGGGGAAGGGGTGCGGCTGTCGCTGCTCACCTATCCCGTGCTGATGGCCGCCGACATCCTGGCGTACCGGACCGGGGAGGTGCCCGTCGGGGAGGACCAGCGGCAGCACGTCGAGCTGACCCGGGATCTGGCGGTGCGGTTCAACCAGCGGTACGGGTACACCTTCACCGTGCCCAAGGCCACGCATCCGGTGGTGGCGGCGCGGGTCATGGACCTGCAGGACCCCCGGTCGAAGATGGGGAAGTCGGGGGACACGGGGCCCGGGGTCGTGTTCATCCTCGACGAGCCCGAGGCGGTGCGGAAGAAGGTGATGCGCGCCGTGACCGACAGCGGGGACGGTGGCGTCGTCTACGACCCGGCCGCGCGTCCCGGGGTCGCGAACCTGCTGGACATCCTCGCTGCCTGCACCGGAGGTGAGCCGGCCGCGCTCGCGGACGACTACACCGGGTACGGGGCGCTCAAGCGGGACGTGGCCGACGCGGTCGTGGAGCTGCTGCGGCCGGTCCGCGAACGGCATGCGGAGCTGGCGGCCGATCCGGGAACGGTGGAGGCGGTGCTGCGCGCGGGGGCCGGGCGGGCGCGGGCGATCGCGCGGCCCGTCGTCGACTCGGCGTACCGCGCCATCGGGCTGCTGGAGCCCTGAGGAGAGAGGGGCTCGTTGTCGTTACGGGGCTGCGCGCGCAGCCCCGTAACGGACGGCGGGTGTCAGCTGTTACCGGAGGCGAGTTCGCGGCTGCGGTCGCGGGCCGCTTCGAGGGCGGCGATCAGGGCTGCTCGTACGCCGTGCTTCTCCAGCTCCACGATCGCGTTGATGGTGGTGCCGGCCGGGGAGGTGACGGCTTCGCGGAGCTTGACCGGGTGTTCGCCGCTGTCGCGGAGCATTACGGCGGCGCCGACGGCGGCCTGGACGATGAGGTCGTGGGCCTGGGCGCGGGGCAGTCCGAGGAGGATGCCGGCGTCGGTCATGGCCTCGACGAGGTAGTAGAAGTAGGCGGGGCCGGAGCCCGAGAGGGCGGTGGCCGCGTCCTGCTGGGATTCCGGGACGCGCAGGGTCTTGCCGACGCCGCCGAAGATCTCCTCGGTGTGCGCGAGGTGTGCGGCGGTGGCGTGGCTGCCGGCCGAGATGACGGACATGGCCTCGTCGACGAGGGCGGGGGTGTTCGTCATGACGCGGACGACGGGGGTGCCCTGGGCGAGGCGCTCCTCGAAGAAGGAGGTCGGGATGCCGGCCGCGCCGCTGATGACCAGGCGGTCGGCCGGGACGTGCGGGGCGAGCTCTTCGAGGAGCTTGCCCATGTCCTGCGGCTTCACGGTGAGGATGAGCGTGTCGGCGCGCTTGGCGGCCTCGGCGTTGGTGACGGCCTCGACGCCGTAGCGGGTGCGGAGCTCCTCGGCGCGTTCCGGGCGGCGGGCGGTGACGAGGAGCTTGGAGGCGGGCCAGCCGCCGCGGATCATCCCACTGAGCAGGGCCTCGCCGATCTTGCCGGTACCGAGGACTGCGACTGTCTGGGTCATGCCCGATTCACCTCGCCGAACTGTTGGTGCGTATACGTCGTCTGCGTGGCCATCCTTGCACCCGGGCGGCGAGCGGCGGTGTCTTGTCCGGACTGCGGTCAGGCCCCCCGGTCAGGGCGTCCGGCGGCGGAGGGTCGCGGCGCCGAGGCCGAGGACCAGGAGGGCGCACCCGGCAACGATGCCGGCGTCGCGGACGAAGTCGGCGGTCATGTCGGTGTGGGTGAGGACCTGGTTCATGCCGTCGACGGCGTAGGACATGGGCAGGACGTTCGAGAGCGCTTCGAGGACGGGCTGCATGGTGTCGCGGGCGGCGAAGAGGCCGCACAGCAGGAGCTGGGGGAAGATCACCGCCGGCATGAACTGGACGGCCTGGAACTCGGACGCCGCGAAGGCGGAGACGAAGAGGCCGAGTGCCGTGCCGAGCAGGGCGTCGAGCAGGGCGACGAGCAGGAGCAGCCACGGGGAGCCGACGACGTCGAGGCCGAGGACCCAGAGGGCGACGCCGGTGGCGAGCAGGGACTGGACGACCGCCATGGCGCCGAAGGCGAGGGCGTAGCCGGCGATGAGATCGCCCTTGCCGAGCGGCATGGCGAGGAGGCGTTCGAGGGTGCCGGAGGTGCGTTCGCGCAGGGTCGCGATGGAGGTGATCAGGAACATCGTGATGAGGGGGAAGATCCCGAGGAGGGACGCGCCGATGCCGTCGAAGGTCTGTGGGCTGCCGTCGAAGACGTAGCGGAGCAGGACCAGCATCAGTACGGGGACCAGCAGCATCAGTGCGATGGAGCGCGGGTCGTGGCGGAGCTGGCGCAGGACGCGGGCGGCGGTGGCGGTGGTGCGGGCGGTGCTCATCGGGTGCTCCCGTGGGGGGCCGGGGTGGTGGTGGCGGTGGCGTTGGCTTCGGCCTTGGCTTCGGCGTTCGCGGCGTCGACGAGGTGGAGGAAGCCCTCTTCGACGGTGTCGGTGCGGGTGCGGGTGCGCAGTGCCTCGGGGGTGTCCTGCGCGAGGATGCGGCCCTCGCGCATGAGGAGGAGCTCGTGGCAGCGCTCGGCTTCGTCCATGACGTGGGAGGAGACGAGGAGGGTGGCGCCGCGGGTGGCGGCGAGGTCGTGGAAGAGGTTCCACAGGTCGCGGCGCAGGACCGGGTCGAGGCCGACGGTCGGCTCGTCGAGGACGAGGAGTTCGGGGCTGCCGAGGAGGGCTACCGCGAGGGAGACCCTGCTGCGCTGGCCGCCGGAGAGGTTTCCGGCGAGGGCGGTGGTGTGGGTGGTGAGGTCGACGTCGGCGATGGCCCGGGTGACGGTCTCGCGGCGGCGCTCGGCGGCGGAGCGGCCGGGGTCGAGGATCGCGGCGAAGTAGTCGAGGTTCTGCCGGACGGTGAGGTCGTCGTAGACGGAGGGCGCCTGGGTGACGTAGCCGATGCGGGAGCGGAGTCCGGGGTGGCCGGCGGGGTGGCCGAGGACGTCGAGGGTGCCGGTGACGTGGGCCTGGGTGCCGACGACGGCGCGCATCAGGGTGGACTTTCCGCAGCCGGAGGGGCCGAGGAGGCCGGTGATGCGGCCGCGGGGGACGTCGAAGGAGAGGCCGTCGAGGACGGTGCGGGGGCTGCGGCCGGTGCCGCGGCGGACGGTGAGGCCGTCGGCGTGGACGGCGACGGCCGCTCGGTTATTCATCATGTGATGAATAATGCTCCCGGCGGTGCCCCGGCGCAAGACTGGGGGCGGTGCCGGTCCGGGGCTACTTCTTGCGCTTGGGGCGGCGGGCGGCCGGGTTGCCGGTACGGGAACCGCGCCGCCGGGCGAACTCGGCCGAGGCGCGCTCGTACTCGGTGCGGCGCAGCTTCTCGCCGGGGGCCTCGACGAAGCAGCGCAGGAAGTACGCGATGAGGCTGCCGATGAAACCGATCGCCTTCAGACCCTTGAGGGCGGTCTCGTCGGAGGAGGGGGGCTGCCGGCGGCTGAAGGATTCCCAGGTCTTGACGAAGGCGATGGAGCTGGCGATCGCGAAGAGGATGACGACCGAGATGCTGAGGAACGCGCCGACGTTGCCGATCTCCAGGCCCTCGTAGGAGAAGCGCAGCAGGAAGGCGCTGATGACGGCGAGGACCAGCGCGCCGGCGGCCACGCCGACGCGGCGCGCACCGTAGCCGCCGTCGTGGTTCACCCAGGTGGTGCCGAAGAACCGGATCGGCTCGGGCTCGGGCCCGGTGGGCACGGCGGGCTGCGCCGGGGCCCCGGCGGCCGGCTCGGCGGGGGTCTGGTCTCGCTGGTCGTCGCTCACACCAGCGATTATCCCCCGCCGGGCGGGCGGGACCCGGGGTGTCTCACGGGCCGGGCCGTGGGGTGGTCCGGATGGCCTCAGGCGCAGCGGGTGGCGACGTAGCCGTCGCTGCCCGTCTTCACATAGGCGTCGGCGACGAACTCGCCGTTGCCGATGCAGTCCCAGATGTTCGAGGTGCCGTACGGGCCCGAGACGTTCGTTCCCTCGCACTGGCAGTGAATCGAGACGTACGCGCCGAGCGGCAGGACACGGACGACCCCGTAATTGGTGCCGGGACCTCTACGGACGTTCACGCGATAGCCGGGCGCGACCGGGAACGTCGGAAATCCCGACCCCGAGGTCAGGCTCTCGACTTGGCTTGAATCACTCTCAACGGACATGTGAAATAACCCCCCTAGGGCGTTGCCCTGCGCAACTCGCGCAGGGTAGCAGGACCTTGGAGATTCGCACGGACCATCGACTAGGCTCCGGCGGGGGTGGTGAGCGGTGCGTTCAGCGCGGACGGACTACGCGGGTTTTCCGGAGTACGCCGGGCAGTACCGGCTCGAGTCCGTGCTCGGTTCGGGCGGCATGGGTATCGTCCACCTGGCCACCTCCGAGTCGGGGCTGAAACTCGCCGTCAAGATCGTGCATCCGCAGCACGCCGTGGACCCGGAGTTCCGGGCCCGGTTCCGGCAGGAGGTCGCTGCCGCGCGGCGGGTGAGCGGAGCGTTCACCGCGCCCGTCGTGGACGCGGATCCCGATGCCGAGCGGCCATGGATGGCCACGCTGTTCATCGACTCCCCGACGCTCTCCGAGCGGGTACGGGACCACTTGCTGGAGCCCAGGGAGCTGACGCGTCTTGCTGCCGGACTGGCAGAGGCGCTGCGGGACATCCACCGGGCCGGGGTCGTGCACCGGGACCTGAAGCCCAGCAACGTGCTGATGGCCCCGGACGGAGTGCGGGTCATCGACTTCGGGATCTCGCGGCCGGCCGACAGCGATCTGCGCACCGAGACGGGCAAGCTGATCGGGACCCCGCCGTTCATGGCGCCCGAGCAGTTCCAGCGGCCGCGCGAGGTCGGGACCGCGGCCGACGTGTTCGCCCTGGGCGCCGTGCTCGTGTACGCGGCCACCGGGCGGGGGCCCTTCGACTCCGACAGCCACTACCTCGTGGCGTACCAGGTGGTGCACAGCGAGCCCGACCTGACCGGTCTGCCGGAGCGGCTCGTGCCGCTGGTCGCGCAGTGCCTCGCCAAGGATCCCTCGGAGCGGCCGAGCGCGGACGCGCTGATCGTGGCGCTGCGGGCGGTGGCGTACCCGACCGATCTGGACACGCAGGCCTTCATCCCGCGGCCGAGGCAACCGGTGCCCGACGAGGAGGCCACGCACCGGCGGGAGCGGATCGCCACCCCGGCCCCATCCGCCCCGGGCCGCAGACGGCGGACCCGGGTGGCCGTCGCGGCGGTGGTCGGGCTGCTGCTGGCGGGTGGGGCCGCGGGCGGCCGTCTGTGGTCCGCGCCCGGCGACGAGCCTCCGAAACGGGCCGCCGCCCCGGCGGTACCCGCGCCGCAGCGGGTCCTGCCGTGGTCAGTTCCGCTGGGTGCATACGCCTCGGCATGCTCCTGGCAGGCATCGGCCCTGTACTGCTCGGGGCCCGAGTCGGCCGCGATGCGGCTCAGCCCCGGGGACGGGTCGACGGTGTGGTCCGTACGGGCGGCCGTACCGGACTCCCGGCCCGCGGCCGACGGTGCGCCGCTACGCGGGGGTGGGTTGGTCCTCGCGGTGGCGCCGGGAAGCGGAAGCGAACTGCTCCGGGCACTGGATCCCGCGACGGGCGCGGAGCGCTGGAAGCGGACCCTGCCAAGCGGCGCTCTCGCCCTGTCCGCAGGCGGCCATGTGCTGATCACGGCGGTGGACGGAGCCGTCACCGCGCTGGATTCCGCGACCGGCACCCCACGGTGGACGAAGAAGATCGGCAGGGTCGGTTCCGTGTGGTGGAGCGGCCGGGAGGAGTCGGGGGAGCCTGCCGCGCTGTACGTGTCGACGCCCGATGAGAACGGCAGGGCGACGCAGCTCTCGGCGGTGGACCCGGCGAGCGGAGCGCCCCGTTGGCAGATCCGGTCTGCGGGGCTGCTCCGTCCCGTGGGGACGGCGAGCGGCGGAATGTACCTGCTGGACAGCGACGTACGGACCAGGACGGACGCGGTCGTACGGGTGGACCTGACCACGCATGCCGTACGGCGGGTGCGGCTGGCCTCGCCGCTGTACGAGGCCCAGGCGACGGTGGGGCCGGACGGGGTCGTGTACGCGTTCGGGGCCACGGGCGCGCTGGCGGCGATCGGCACGGCCAAGGAGGAGTGGCGGTTGGAGACGGGCGTGGCCCGGGCCTCCCGGCCGGTGTCCGCCGACGGGAAGGTCTACCTGAGCGCTTCGGACGGGCGGCTGCTCGCCGTCGACGCGGCTGCGGGGAAGCTGCTGGGGCAGACCAAGCCCCGGATCGGCTCCGGGAGGGACACCTTCGCGGCGAGCCTGCCCGCCCCCGTCGTCGGGGACGGGCGGGTGTACGCCTCGGCGCCGGACGGGACCGTGTTCGCCGTGGCCGCGGGGGATCCCGCGGGGTGGTGACGCCCGGCCGGGCTCGCCCGTAGAGGTGGAACGCGGGCGGCGGGCCCCCGGGGGCGCGGGGGGGGGCGGGGTGGGGGGGGGGGGGGGGGGCGCCGGGGGGGGGGGCCCCCCCGGCGGGGCCCCCCCGTCGCGGTGGCCCGGGGGCGCCCCCCCGGGTGGCGGGGGGGGGGGCCCGGGGCCGGTGCGGGGGTGGCGGGTCAGCGCTCCAGGAGGCTGACGTCGCGGACCGCGCCCTTGTCGGCGCTGGTGGCCATCGCCGCGTAGGCGCGCAGGGCCGCGGAGACCTTGCGCTCGCGGTTCTTCGGGGCGTAGACGCCGCCCAGGGCCTCGTGGCGGGCGGCCAGCGTGGCTTCGTCGACCAGGAGCTCGATGGAGCGGTTCGGGATGTCGATGCGGATGCGGTCGCCGTCCTCCACGACCGCGATGGAGCCGCCCGAGGCCGCCTCCGGGGAGGCGTGGCCGATGGAGAGGCCCGAGGTGCCGCCGGAGAAGCGGCCGTCCGTGATCAGGGCGCAGACCTTGCCGAGGCCGCGGCCCTTGAGGAAGGACGTCGGGTAGAGCATCTCCTGCATGCCGGGACCGCCGCGCGGGCCCTCGTAGCGGATGACGACCACGTCGCCGGCCTTGATCTCCTTGCGGAGGATCTTGTCGACGGCCTCGTCCTGCGATTCGCAGACCACGGCCGGGCCCTCGAAGGTCCAGATCGACTCGTCGACGCCGGCGGTCTTCACGACGCAGCCGTCGACCGCGATGTTGCCGCGCAGGACGGCGAGGCCGCCGTCCTTGGAGTACGCGTGCTGGACGGAGCGGATGCAGCCGCCCTCGGCGTCGAGGTCGAGGGTGTCCCAGCGCTCGGACTGGGAGAAGGCGGAGGCGGAGCGCTGGCAGCCGGGGCCCGCGTGCCACAGCTCCATGACCTCGTCGGGGGCCGTGCCGGAGCGGGCGTCCCACTTCGCGAGCCACTCCTCCAGGTTGGCGGAGTGGACCGTGGTGACGTCCTTGTTCAGCAGGCCGCCGCGGTGCAGCTCGCCGAGCAGGGCGGGGATGCCGCCGGCCCGGTGGATGTCCTCCATGTAGTACGTGCCGCCGGGCGCCACGTTCGGCGCGACCTTGGCCAGGCACGGGACCCGGCGCGAGATCTCGTCGATGTCCGTGAGGTCGTACTTCAGCCCGGCTTCCTGCGCGGCGGCGAGGAGGTGCAGGATCGTGTTCGTGGAGCCGCCCATGGCGATGTCGAGGGCCATGGCGTTCTCGAAGGCCTGGCGGGTCGCGATGTTGCGGGGCAGGACCGACTCGTCGTCCTGCTCGTAGTAGCGCTTGGTGATCTCGACGATCGTGCGGCCGGCGTCCTCGTACAGGGCGCGGCGGGCGGTGTGCGTCGCGAGGACCGAGCCGTTGCCGGGGAGGGCCAGGCCGATGGCCTCGGCGAGGCAGTTCATCGAGTTGGCGGTGAACATGCCGGAACAGCTGCCGCAGGTGGGACAGGCGTTCTCTTCGATGCGCAGGACGTCTTCGTCGGAGACGCTGTCGTTGGAGGCGTCCACCATCGCGTCGATCAGGTCGAGCTTGCGGACGGTGCCGTCGACGAGGGTGGCCTGCCCGGCCTCCATCGGGCCGCCGGAGACGAAGACGACCGGGATGTTGAGGCGCATGGCGGCCATCAGCATGCCGGGGGTGATCTTGTCGCAGTTGGAGATGCAGATCAGTGCGTCGGCGCAGTGCGCCTCGACCATGTACTCGACCGAGTCCGCGATCAGGTCGCGGGAGGGGAGGCTGTACAGCATCCCGCCGTGGCCCATGGCGATGCCGTCGTCGACCGCGATGGTGTTGAACTCGCGGGGGACGGCGCCGGCGGCCAGGATCGCGTCGGAGACGATGCGGCCGACCGGGGCCAGGTGGGTGTGGCCGGGGACGAACTCGGTGAAGGAGTTGGCGACCGCGATGATCGGCTTCCCGATGTCCGCGCTCGCTACGCCCGAGGCGCGCATCAGGGCACGTGCGCCTGCCATGTTGCGGCCGTGGGTGACGGTGCGGGACCTCAGCTCGGGCATCGGATCTCTCCCCATGTGTGCGGTGACGCGCGCGCCTGCCGCGACTGTGGATATGGCTCGGTTACGAGGCTACGCCCCCTGCCCGGGATCCGGACGCGCTGTCCGGATCCCGGGACGGGCGGCTCAGTGATTGGGCACGGGTGGGGAGCCTACGGGGCTGCGCGCACGGGCGCCGTCATTCCTCGGTGAGGTAGCGCTGGAGGGTGGGGGCCACCAGGTCGATGATCGTCTCCGGGTCCGCCGATGCGAGGGGCTCGACCTGGACGACGTAGCGCAGGATCGCGATGCCGACCATGTGGGAGGCGGCGAGCTCGGCGCGGAAGGTCGGGTCGGGGACGTTGAGGTCGGCCGCGATCCGCTCCAACAGCCGGTGCAGGATCAGCCGGCGGAGCACCTTCGCGGCGGCCTCGTGGGTGAGGGCCGAGCGGATCACGGCGAGCAGCGGGGTCCGGGTGACCGGGTTCTCCCAGACGCCGAGGAAGTAGCGGGCCAGGCGCTCGCCGATGCCGTCGGGGCCCGCGCCGATGATCGCGGGCAGGACGAGGGCGGGCTCCATGCTGAGCTCGATCGCGGTGGCGAAGAGCTCGTCCTTGCTGCCGAAGTAGTGGTGCACCAGGGCCGGGTCCACGCCGGCGGCCTTGGCGATCCCGCGGACGGAGGTCTTGTCGTAGCCGCGCGCGGCGAACTCGGCGCGGGCCGCGAGGCGGATGCGCTCCTGGGTGCCGGGGCCGTCGTCGGCCTCGTCCTGGCGGGGGCGGCCGGGGCCGCGGCGGGGCTTCGCCGGCGCGGGCTGCTTCGTCGGGGTGGGGTCCGGCAGGGGCTCGGTCATGGGTGCGGGGTCCTGGGTGCCGGGCCGGGGGCGGTCGCGAGGTGGAGGCGGGTGAAGGCCAGGGCCTCGGCGAGGTCGGCCTCGCGCTCGGCGGAGGACATCGCGCGACGGGTGTTGACCTCGATGACGACGTGCCCGTCGAAGGAGGTGGCGGCGAGCCGCTCCAACAGTTCGGCGCAGGGCTGGGTGCCGCGGCCGGGGACGAGGTGCTCGTCCTTCGCGGAACCGTTTCCGTCGGCGAGGTGGATGTGGGCGAGGCGGTCGCCCATCCGGTCGATCATCGCGGTGGCGTCGGTACGGGCGGTCGCGGTGTGCGAGAGGTCGACCGTGAAGTGGCGGTAGTCGTCCTTGGTGACGTCCCACTCGGGCGCGTAGGCGAGCATCTCGCGGTCGCGGTAGCGCCAGGGGTACATGTTCTCGACGGCGAAGCGGACGTCGGTCTCGTCGGCCATCCGCCAGATGCCGGTCACGAAGTCGCGGGAGTACTGGCGCTGCCAGCGGAACGGGGGGTGCACGACGACCGTGCTCGCGCCGAGCTTCTCGGCTGCCGCCTGGGCGCGCTGGAGTTTGGTCCAGGGGTCGGTGGACCAGACGCGCTGCGTGATGAGGAGGCAGGGGGCGTGGATGGCCAGGATCGGGACCTGGTGGTGGTCGGAGAGGCGACGCAGGGCGTCGATGTCCTGGCTGACCGGGTCCGTCCAGACCATGACCTCGACGCCGTCGTAGCCGAGGCGCGCGGCGATCTCGAAGGCGGTCGCCGTTGACTCCGGGTAGACGGAGGCGGTGGAGAGGGCGACTTTCGCGGTCGGGATCCGGACTGGTTCTGCCACGGGGACAGGGTATCGGGGTCGTGGTGACACCGGGCCCGGGTGAGCCGCCCTACGAAGCAACCGCTGAAAGGTCAACCCCCTGCGGAGCCCGTGTCGAAGGAGTCGGGCCCGCCGGGTCGGGGACGGCGGCGCCGCACCAGCCCGTGCCTCACACCCCGACGGGGGTGGACCTTCCGAGGTGGTCCAGGCGGCGGAGGATGACGCCTTCCCGGAGGGCCCACGGGCAGATTTCCAGGGACTCGACTCCGAGGAGATCCATCGCGCCCTCCGCCACCAACGCTCCCGCCAGGAGCTGGTTGGAGCGGCCCTCCGAGACGCCCGGAAGGGCAGAGCGCTGGGCGGTGGTCATCGCCGCCAGTCGCGGGACCCATTCCTCCAGGGACTTCCGGGTCAGGTCCCGCTGGATGTAGAGGCCGTCCGCGGAGCGGGCCGCACCCGCGATCCGGGCCAGCTGCTTGAAGGTCTTCGAGGTCGCCACCACCCGGTCCGGCGCCCCGAAGCGGCTGAACACGCCGACCTTCCGGGCGATCTCGGCCCGTACGTGACGCCGCAGCGCGCGGATGTCCGCCTGGTCCGGCGGGTCGCCCGGCAGCCGGCCCGCCGTCAGGCGGCCGGCGCCCAGGGGGAGCGAGACGGCCGCGTCCGGGTCCTCGTCGATGCCGTACGCGATCTCCAGCGAGCCCCCGCCGATGTCGAGGAGCAGGAGCTTGCCCGCCGACCAGCCGAACCAGCGGCGCGCCGCGAGGAACGTCAGGCGGGCCTCGTCGTCGCCGCTGAGGACGGGGAGGTCCACGCCCGTCTCCGCCTTGACCCTGGCCAGGACCTCGTCGGCGTTCGTGGCTTCCCGTACCGCGCTCGTCGCGAAGGGCAGTACGTCCTCGCACCCCTTGTCCTCGGCGGCCTGCACCGCGTCCCCGATGACGGAGACCAGCCGCTCGACGCCGTCCGGCGTCACCGCGCCGTGTTCGTCGAGCAGCTCCGCCAGCCGCAGCTCCACCTTGTGCGAGTGCGCGGGCAGCGGGCGCGCACCGGGGTGCGCGTCCACCACCAGCAGATGGATCGTGTTCGAACCCACATCAAGGACACCGAGTCTCATGAGGGGAAACGCTACTGGTCCAAAGGCGTAGGGGTGGAGTAAGGGGCGCTTAGGCTGGGGTTTGTGCCAAATACGAAGAAGGCCAACAAGTCCAAGACCAAGGTCGGCAAGGCCGCCAAGGGTGCCAAGGCCGCCGCCGCGGCGGACGAGAAGGGGCTCGACTTTCCGCGGGCCTGGGTGGAGTTCCCCGACCCCGCCGACGAGGAGCAGGTCTTCCGCTGCGACCTGACCTGGCTCACTTCCCGCTGGACCTGCATCTTCGGCAGCGGCTGCCAGGGCATTCAGGCGGGCCGCGCGGACGACGGCTGCTGCACGCTCGGCGCGCACTTCTCCGACGAGGACGACGAGAAGCGGGTCGCCGAGAACGTGGCGCGGCTGACGCCGGAGCTGTGGCAGTTCCACGACGTCGGCAGCGAGACCGGGTGGACGCAGCACGACGACGACGGGGAGAAGCAGACCCGCCGCTGGGACGGTGCCTGCATCTTCCTGAACCGGCCGGGTTTCCCTGCGGGGGCCGGCTGTTCCCTTCACATCCTGGCGGTGCGCGGCGGCCAGGAGCCGCTGGAGACCAAGCCGGACGTGTGCTGGCAGCTCCCCATCCGGCGGACCTACGAGTGGATCGACCGGCCCGACGACACCCGCGTCCTGCAGGTGTCGATCGGCGAGTACGACCGGCGCGGCTGGGGTCCGGGCGGCCACGACCTGCACTGGTGGTGCACCTCGGCCACGTCCGCGCACGGCGCCGGCAAGCCGGTGTACGTGTCGTACCGCGCCGAACTGACGGAGCTGATGGGCAAGGAGGGGTACGAGGAGCTCGTACGGCTCTGCGAGGCGCGGCTCTCCTCGCTGCTGCCGATGGCACCGCACCCGGCCGATCCCGACCCCGTGGCGTAGGCCGTACCAGGGCTAGGGGGCCGGGGCCGGCGTCGGATCCGGCCCCGGCGTGGCTCCGTCCGAGGGGCTCGGTGCCGGGGTCGGAGTCGGGGTGGGTGTGGGCTCCGGGGTGGGGGTCGGCGTGGGAGTCGGGGTGGGTGTCGGCCGCGTCTCGGACGGGCTGGGCGTCGGCGTGGGCTCCGGGTCGGGCGGGGTGGGTGCCGGGCGGCCCCGGCCCCGGATGGAGATCACCGCGCCGCCCGGGTCCACCCCGACCCGGGCGCTCCAGGCCCCTACGGGCTGGGCCGCGGAGTCCACGGTGATCCTTAGGGTGACCGATTCTCCTGGCGCCAGCCGGCCCGAGGTCGTACTGGCGCGCAGCCACGGGGCGTCGGACCACAGCCGCCAGTCGACCGGGGCGCCGCCCGACGCGGTGAGGGTGAGCAGGGTGGTCGCTCCGTGGGTGGAGGCGGCCGCGGTCAGCCGGCCCGGGGCGCCGGGTGCGGAGCTCGGCGCGCCGCTGCTGATGACCTCGACGGAGACGTCGGGGGCGGCTGCGGACAGGGCGAAGCCGGGGTCGTCGGTGGTGACGGCGGCGTTGCCCGCGTTCTCGTAGGCCGTCAGCGGGCGGCCGTCCGTACGGGCCTGCGGGAGCTCCGCCTCGCTCGCCGAGATCCGCGTGGAGCCGTTGCCCACGGGTTCCCCGGTGCTCGGGGCGCCCCGGTACGCGGCCCACAGCGCCAACACCGGGGCCGCGACGACGGTGGCGACGACCGTGGTGGTCACGGCGCGGGCACGCAGCCGGTCGCGGCGGGCCGCGCGGTCCTTGGGGTCCATCGGGAAGCCGGTGCGGTCGAAGCGCGGGCCGGTCCCGGCGCCGCGGCGGCCGCCGGAGCGGAGCATCGCGGCGTGGACGGCGGTGCGCGGGGCCGGGACCAGCGGGAGGGCGGCGGTGTTGATGCCGCCCGAGCCGGGCCAGGGGCCGCCGGCGCCCACGCGTTCGGCGACGCGGCGGCAGCGCGGGCAGTCGTCGACGTGGCGGACGAGTTCGGCGCGCAGGGAGGAGGAGAGGAGGAGGTTCCCGTCTCCCCCGCCCTCCCCGTCGTCGCCGGTGAGCCGGGACACGGTCGGGCAGTTGCCCGTCTCCACGACGGCGAGGGCTGCTCGGGTGCGCTCCACCTCGCAGGCGGCGCCGGAGAGCAGCTCGCGGGCGGTGGCCGGGGGCGTACCGAGGACGGCGGCGAGTTCGGGGACGCCGAGGCGGTGACGGACGGCGAGTTCGAGTGCCTCGCGCTGCTCGGGGGTGGTCCCGGCGGCCTCCGGCCAGGCGAGGCGGGCGAGCTCGGTGCGGCGGTAGGCGTACACGTCAAGGCCGCCGTGGCCGGCGGAGCCTGCGGGGCTGCCGTGGCCGGCGTTGTCACGAGGGTCGCCAGGGCGGCCCGGGACACCGGGCCCGCCGACACCGCCCGGAACGCCTGAGCGGCCGGCCGACGAAACGCCCGCCGACACGCCCGCCGACACGTTCGCCGCCGCGTTCGCGTCGGCGCTCGCGGTCGCGGGATCCGGCGCACGGCCGGCGTCGGCGTGCTCCGGTGCACGCCGGGCGGAATGCGCTCCCCCGTACCCGTAGCGCGTGCGCCGCCGCTCGGCGAGCCTGCGCAGGCAGGCCCAGCGCGCGAGGGCGTACAGCCAGGCCCGCCGGTCCCCCTCGTCGGGGCAGCGGCCGGGATGGCGGTCGGCGACGGCGAGGACGTCGCCGAGCACGTCGGTGGCGGTGTCGTGGTCGCACAGGACCGAGAGGCAGTACGTGAACAACCCGTCCAGGTAGGGCTCGTACCGGAACGGTGGCGGCTGCTCCATCCTGGTCCCCTCGGGGGGCGTGCGCCCGTGCGCCCGGTGTGCGCCGGTGCGCGGTGCGGGGTGTCCCTGGTTGCTGCTGGTCACTCGGTGACCGTAGGCGGCGCGCCGGTCGCGCTCCGGAAGCCTTCACCAGTTTTAGTCCTTACGGGTGAACAGATCGGCGTTGCGCTGACGGGACCCCTGACGGTGCACGCCACGGCGTACACGCCGGGGGGACGGCCGGGGGACGGCCGCGAGACCGCCCCGGGACCGCCCCGGGACCGCCTCGGAGACCGTTGGGGAAGGGCTGTCGGTGGCGGCGGCTACGGTGGGCCGCATGGCTGCCCGTACATCTCGTTCATCCGCCAAGGACCGGCCGTCCTACCGCTGTACCGAGTGCGGGTACTCCACCGCCAAATGGCTCGGCCGGTGCCCCGAGTGCCAGGCCTGGGGCACCGTCGAGGAGCTGGGCGGCGCACCCGCCGTCCGGACCACCGCCGCGGGCCGGGTCACCACGGCCGCCGTGCCGATCGGGCAGGTCGACGTCCGGACCGCGACCGCGCGCAGCACCGGCGTGGACGAGCTGGACCGGGTGCTGGGCGGCGGGCTGATCCCCGGGGCGGTCGTCCTGCTCGCGGGCGAGCCGGGCGTGGGCAAGTCGACGCTGCTGCTCGACGTCGCGGCGAAGGCGGCCTCCGACGAGCACCGCACCCTCTACGTCACCGGAGAGGAGTCGGCGAGCCAGGTGCGGCTGCGGGCCGAGCGGATCAACGCGCTCAGCGACCACCTCTACCTCGCCGCCGAGACCGACCTGTCGGCCGTGCTCGGGCACCTGGACGCCGTGAAGCCCTCCCTGCTGATCATGGACTCCGTACAGACCGTCGCCTCCCCCGAGATCGACGGAGCGCCCGGCGGCATGGCGCAGGTACGGGAGGTGGCCGGGGCGCTGATCCGGGCCTCCAAGGAGCGCGGGATGTCCACGCTGCTCGTCGGCCACGTCACCAAGGACGGGGCGATCGCCGGGCCCCGCCTGCTGGAGCACCTCGTCGACGTGGTCCTGAGCTTCGAGGGTGACCGGCACGCGCGGCTGCGCCTCGTGCGCGGGGTGAAGAACCGGTACGGCGCCACGGACGAGGTCGGCTGCTTCGAACTGCACGACGAGGGCATCACCGGCCTCGCCGACCCGAGCGGGCTGTTCCTGACCCGTCGCACCGAGGCCGTCCCCGGCACCTGCCTGACGGTGACCCTGGAGGGCAAGCGGCCCCTGGTCGCGGAGGTGCAGGCGCTGACGGTGGACTCGCAGATCCCCTCGCCGCGCCGCACCACCTCCGGGCTGGAGACCTCGCGCGTCTCGATGATGCTGGCGGTGCTGGAGCAGCGCGGGCGGATCACGGCGCTCGGCAAGCGGGACATCTACACCGCGACCGTGGGCGGAGTGAAGCTGACCGAGCCGGCCGCCGACCTGGCCGTCGCGCTGGCGCTGGCCTCGGCGGCCAGCGACGTACCGCTCCCGAAGAACCTGGTCGCCATCGGGGAGGTCGGCCTCGCGGGCGAGGTCCGGCGCGTGACGGGCGTACAGCGGCGGCTCGCCGAGGCGTTCCGGCTGGGCTTCACGCACGCGCTGGTGCCGGTGGACCCGGGGAAGGTGCCGGCGGGCATGAAGGTGACCGAGGTCGCCGACATGGGCGACGCCCTACGGGTCCTGCCGCGCGGGCGGTCGCGTACGCCGGCGAAGGAGCCGGCCGCCGACTAGCGGGGACCGGCGGGGACGGGCCCCGGAGCCGCCGGAGCGGCGGCCCGCGGGCCGTTCGGGGCTCCTCACCGCAGGTCAGCGGGCCCGGACGGGGTGCTTCCCGGCCCGGCCGGGCCAAGGCACGGCGGGCGCCGGGGCCGCGCCGGTAGACTTCGGGATGGTCCGCCCGGCCGTACGCAGGCGGTACATCCCGCGACCGGAGGAGTGCAGTGGCAGCCAAGGACGGGGCAGCAGCATCCGGAAAGTCGGGCGCGAGCTCCAAGCAGGACGCCATGATGCGCGCCTCGCTGAGCGCGGTCGCACCTGGTCAGCCCCTGCGTGACGGGCTCGAACGGATCGTTCGCGGCAACACCGGAGGGCTCATCGTCCTCGGCATGGACAAGTCCGTCGAGGCCATGTGCACGGGCGGTTTCGTCCTGGACGTGGAGTTCACGGCGACCCGGCTGCGCGAGCTGTGCAAGCTCGACGGCGCGCTGATCCTGGACAAGGACATCACCAAGATCCTGCGGGCGGGCGTCCAGCTGGTGCCCGACGCCTCGATCCACACCGAGGAGACGGGCACCCGGCACCGGACCGCGGACCGGGTCTCGAAGCAGTGCGGTTTCCCGGTGGTGTCGGTCTCGCAGTCGATGCGGCTGATCGCGCTGTACGTGGACGGCGAGCGGCGCGTGCTGGAGGAGTCCGGGGCGATCCTGTCGCGGGCGAACCAGGCGCTGGCCACGCTGGAGCGGTACAAGCTCCGCCTGGACGAGGTCGCCGGGACGCTGTCCGCGCTGGAGATCGAGGACCTGGTGACGGTCCGCGACGTCACGGCGGTGGCGCAGCGGCTGGAGATGGTGCGGCGCATCGCGACGGAGATCGCGGAGTACGTGGTGGAGCTCGGCACGGACGGCCGGCTGCTCTCCCTCCAGCTCGACGAGCTGACGGTCGGGATCGAGCAGGAGCGGGAGCTCGTCATCCGGGACTACGTGCCGGAGCCGACGGCGAAGCGTTCCCGCACGGTCGAGGAGGCGCTGCCCGCGCTGGACGCGCTGACGCATCCGGAGCTGCTGGAGCTGGCGATCGTGGCGAAGGCCCTGGGGTACACGGGCTCGCCGGAGACCCTGGACTCGGCGGTGTCCCCGCGCGGGTACCGGCTGCTGGCGAAGATTCCGCGGCTGCCGGGGGCGATCATCGAGCGGCTGGTCGAGCACTTCGGCGGGCTGCAGAAGCTGCTGGCCGCTTCGGTGGACGACCTGCAAACGGTCGACGGCGTCGGCGAGGCGCGTGCGCGCAGCGTGCGCGAGGGCCTGTCCCGCCTGGCGGAGTCCTCCATCCTGGAGCGGTACGTCTAGGCTGCGGCCTCGCTCCGCGGGTGCGGCTGAGCGCCGCGCCCGGGGCGCCGCCCCGGGCCCCCCTCCGCAAACGCCGGAGGGGGGGGGGTTGTGGGGGGGGGGGGCGCGCCCCCCCCCCCCCCCGCCCCCCCCCCCGAAAAGAAA
>NZ_JBHVYI010000070.1:0-27294 GCF_042880975.1 Streptomyces sp. NPDC058289 | reverse complement strand
GGGCGTCGCGCGGGGGGGGGGGTGGCGCGCCGCGCCGGGGGCGCCGCCCGGGCCCCCGCCCCACACCCGCCGGTGGGGTGGTTGGGCCCTGTGGGCAATCCAGCCCCGTCCGCGCCGACTACTCCGGCTTCAGGACGAACGAGGTTCGAGCCACCGGCATGCCGGGGGACTTGACCTCGACCACGTACGTGTCCGCCGCCGCCACCCCCGCCGGAGGCGCCTGGCACTGGGTCGCCTCGCTGAAGTGGCGGTCCCATTCCAGGGCCTGCTTGGTCTCGCCCTGCGAGGGCACCCGGTAGAACACGTTGCCCGCGCCCGTCGGGCAGTCCGCCGAGGACCAGACCGGCTTGGCGTTGCTGGCCTGAGTGATCGTCAGCACCGCCTGCTTCGGGCCGAGATCGACCTTGCAGGTCGTGCCCGAGACGTTGCGCGCGACGAGTTCGAGGCGCGGCTTCTCGCTCGCCTCGTACTCGTTCTTCACGCTCTTGACCTCCCACTGCAGCGCACCGGGCGCGCACGTGGGCACCGGCGAGTCCGCCGGGACGACCTGGCCCGCGCCGGTGCCGCCGGAGCCGTCCGCCCCGCCCTGGCCGGCGGTACCGGGCTCCGCGCCCGGTTCGCCGTTCTTGCCCGTGCCGGGGCTCGCACCGGGGTCGGAGCCCGTGCCGGTGCCGGAGCTCGTACCGCCGGAGCCGCCGGAGCCCGACTCGCCGCGCCCGCCCGGGGCCTGACTGATCGCCGGACCGGAGCCCGAGGGTCCGGGGGTGATTTGGGTGACGGGACCGGAGCCGCCCTGGCCCTTGCCGTTGGTACTCGACTTGCCCGCACCGGAACTGACGGTCCATACGGCGAGCATCGCGAGGAGCGCGGCAACGGACGCCAGCACGGCCCTCCGTCGCCAGTAGATGGAGGAGGGGAGCGGCCCGACCGGATTGCGCAGAGATCCCACGGACGGAACCTTACGAGAGTTCCCGGCGCGATCAGTGCCCCACATGCCGCGCACTCGCCTTGTTTTGCCGATGATCATCCCGCGGGGTGATCCGGGGCACCGGAAATCGGCCTGGAGACTGATGAAGACGTTATTCCGATTTAGGTACCTTCAGTCACCATGGACAGCTCCGGCCTCTACCTCGACGTGACCGATTTCGCCCACTCGACCCCCGCCTGGGTGCAATCGGCGTTCGAGTTCTGGACCGAGTACGGGCTGCTCGTCTTCGGCGCCCTCTTCATAGCCGTGTGGTGGCGATCACGCGGCGCCCGCGACCCCCGCACGGTGGCGCTCGCGGTACTCGCCCCCTTCGTCACCGCCCTGGCCTACGTCGCCTCCGAGCTGGTGAAGTCCAGCGTCGACGAGGAGCGCCCCTGCCGGGCCGTGGCCGGGGCGGCGGCCTCGCTGATCAAGTGCCCGGCCACCGGTGACTGGTCCTTCCCCAGCAATCACGCCACCATCGCGGGAGCCGCGGCCGTGGCTCTGGTGTTGGCAGGAGGGGCGGCGCGCGGCGCCTCGACGAGGGGCGGCGGTCGGGTGACGGGCGGGCGCAAGCTCGTGCTGCTGACCCTTCCGCCGGCCCTGCTGATGGCCTTCTCCCGCGTCTTCGTCGGCGTCCACTACCCGCACGACGTGGCCATGGGCCTGCTGCTCGGCGCGAGCCTCGCCGCGCTCGCCGTCCTCGCGCTCGCGGGCCCTGCGACCAGGGTCGTCGCCGCCGTGCGGACGAGCGGCGGCCGCACGGCCGTCCTGATCACCGGCGCGGACCCCGCCCGCTGACACCCGCCCCGGCCCGGCGCCGGGGATCGACACGACACCCCGCGGGCCCGAAACGTGCCAGGATGCCGTCTGCCATGACTGCAACCATTCCCACCACCGCGCTGCACTCCCCCGTCATCGCGTGGTTCGAAGCACACGCCCGCGACCTGCCCTGGCGCCGCCCCGAGGCCGGCCCCTGGGGGGTGATGGTCAGCGAGTTCATGCTCCAGCAGACCCCCGTCAACCGGGTCCTGCCGGTCTACGAGCAGTGGCTCGCCCGCTGGCCCCGGCCCGCCGACCTCGCCGCCGACGCCCCGGGCGAGGCCGTACGCGCCTGGGGGCGCCTCGGTTACCCGCGCCGGGCCCTGCGCCTGCACGGCGCGGCCGTCGCCATAACGGAGCGCCACGGGGGCGACGTACCCCGCGAGCACGCCCAGTTGCTGGCCCTGCCCGGGATCGGCGAGTACACGGCGGCCGCCGTGGCCTCCTTCGCGTACGGGCAGCGGCACGCGGTGCTCGACACGAACGTGCGCCGGGTCTTCGCGCGCACCGCGACCGGGGTCGAGTACCCGCCGAACGCCACGACGGCCGCCGAGCGGCGCCTGGCGCGGGCCCTGCTGCCCGAGGACGAGGACACCGCGGCCCGCTGGGCCGCGGCCTCCATGGAGCTCGGGGCACTGGTGTGCACGGCCAAGAGCCCGGACTGCGGGAGCTGTCCGGTGGCCGGGCTGTGCGCGTGGCGGCTGGCCGGGAAGCCCGCTCACGAGGGACCGCCGCGGCGCGGGCAGACGTACGCCGGGACGGACCGGCAGGTGCGCGGCAGGCTCCTCGCGGTGCTGCGCGAGGCGGTCGGCGCCGTGTCGCAGTCCCTCCTGGACACCGTCTGGGAGGAGCCCGTACAGCGGGCCCGCGCGCTCGACGGGCTGGTCTCGGACGGGCTCGTGGAGCCGCTGCCCGGCCTCATGTACCGCCTTCCGGCCGGCCCCGCGAAGGCCGGCCCCGACGCCTCGTCCGACGCCTCGTCCGACCCCTCCCCCGAAGCCCCCTGAGGCTGACTCAGGGATTCCGCTTGTCCGGGGAAACCGCAGCTCACGGGCGCTGTTACACAACCTATGGGTGTCCGTGCGCCCACCGAAGGCTGACCCGCACAGGGCCGTGACAACGCCTCCGTACCGTCGAATCCGTAAGGCAGCGGATGAGCGGTTGGTCGGAACGGAGGCGGTCTGAGATGGCGCACGGCGAGGTACTCGAATTCGAAGAGTACGTACGCACCCGGCAGGACGCGCTGCTGCGCAGTGCCCGTCGCCTGGTTCCGGACCCGACCGACGCACAGGACCTCCTGCAGACCGCGCTCGTCCGCACCTACGGCCGCTGGGACGGCATCGCCGACAAGTCCCTTGCCGACGCCTACCTGCGCCGTGTCATGATCAACACCCGCACCGAATGGTGGCGGGCCCGCAAGCTCGAAGAGGTTCCCACCGAGCAGCTCCCCGACGCCTCCGTCGAGGACGGCTCGGACCAGCGTGCCGACCGCGCCCTGCTGATGGACATCCTCAAGGTGCTCGCGCCCAAGCAGCGCAGTGTGGTGGTGCTGCGACACTGGGAGCAGATGAGCACCGAGGAGACGGCCGCGGCGCTCGGCATGTCGGCGGGTACCGTGAAGAGCACTCTGCACCGCGCACTGGCCCGGCTCCGGCAGGAACTGGAGAGCCGGGACCTGGACATGCGCGCACTGGAGCGCGGTGACCACACCATCCGGTACGAGGGGCGTGAGCGGTGCGCGGCCTGATTGGCCCAAGACTGAGCGGCAGGAGCTCGGTGGTACTGATGTCGGCGGGGACGATCGTCCTCGTCGGCACCGTGCTGTTCGCGGTCGGCTGCTCGACGGGGGGCACGGGGCTGCGGGACGGCGGCCCGGCCCGCACCGAGTCGGTGGCCAAGACCGCAGCCCCCTCCTCCGCACCCTCCGAACACGACACGGGCACCGCCGCCCCCGTCGTCCCGCAGGCCTCCGGCAAGCCGGCCGCCAAGGTCGACCCGATCGCCCTGATCAAGGCGGACCCCAAGATCAGTGCCGACATCAAACGGGACCTGAAGCCCTGCTCGGGCAAGGAGTACCCGGTGGACGTCAGCTACGGGAAGGTCACCGGCGGCCCGGAAGTCGACATCGTGGTCAACGTCCTGTCCTGCGCCGACGCGCTGGGCCGCGGTTCGTTCGTGTACCGCGCGGACGGGGCCTCGTACGAGAATGTCTTCTCGGACGAGCAGCCTCCCGTCTACGCCGAGATCGACCGGGGCGACCTGGTCGTCACCAAGCCGGTCTACGGGAAGAGCGACGCGCTCTCCTATCCCTCGGGCGAGGACCTGATCACGTACCGCTGGAACGGAGAGCGGTTCACCGAGCAGGACCGGGTCCACACCGACTACAGCAACGTGGTCGACGGCGGGACGCTCCCCGCCCCGGCCGTCAGCCCGAAGAGCTGAACATCCGAGAAGCCTGAGAAGCACCGAAGAGACACCGAAGCACCGAGTACCGAGGCGAGGCGAGGCTCCCGATGGCCGAGACCCATGTGCTGTTCGTGGAGGACGACGACGTCATCCGTGAGGCCACGACCCTGGCGCTGGAACGCGACGGGTTCGTGGTCACGGCCATGCCCGACGGGCTGTCCGGCCTGGAGTCCTTCCGGGCGGACCGGCCCGACATCGCGCTGCTCGACGTGATGGTGCCCGGGATGGACGGCGTGAGCCTGTGCCGCCGCATCCGCGACGAGTCCACCGTCCCCGTCATCATGCTGTCGGCGCGCGCCGACAGCATCGACGTGGTCCTGGGCCTGGAGGCGGGCGCCGACGACTACGTCACCAAGCCCTTCGACGGCTCCGTCCTCGTCGCCCGCATCCGCGCGGTGCTCCGGCGCTTCGGCCACGCCGGCGGCCCGCAGGGCGGGTCCGAGGACGACGCCTCCGGCGAGCGCGGGGTGCTGCTCTTCGGCGACCTGGAGGTCGACACGGAGGGCATGGAGGTGCGCAAGGCGGGCGCCTCGGTGGCACTGACCCCCACCGAGATGCGGCTGCTGCTGGAGTTCTCCACCTCTCCCGGCACCGTGCTCTCGCGCGACCGGCTGCTGGAGCGGGTCTGGGACTACGACTGGGGCGGCGACACCCGCGTCGTGGACGTCCACGTCCAGCGGCTGCGCACCAAGATCGGGCAGGACCGGATCGAAACGGTCCGGGGATTCGGATACAAGCTCAAGGCCTGATGCCTTGAGAGAACGAGCACGGGGGACGAGCGCGGGAATGAAATCTGAATGAAGCGGTTCACCCTGCGGACCGGGATCCGCTGGAAGATCACGCTCGCCATCGCGTCCGTGGGCGCGCTGACCGCCATCGCCCTGAGCCTGGTGGTGCACAGCGCTGCCCGTGCATCGATGCTGGAGAGCGCGCGCGAGGTGCAGCTCGACCGGGTGCAGTTCATTTCCCGCAACGCCGACGCCGGCCGCAAGCCCCCCATGGGCGCCAAGCTCAACGACCCGGACCTGCCAGGTGAGCTGCGCGAGAAGGCCCGGTCCGGGCGGCGCGGCACCTACGTCCAGGACACCCCGAACGGACCCGAAGTGTGGGCGGCCGTACCGCTCGGCAACGGGCAGGTGCTGTCGCTGCACACGCAGTTCCGGGAGAGCGCCAACATGGTGCGCGACCTGGACCGGGCCCTGGTCATCGGCGTCTTCCCCGTCGTGATCGGCGGGTCGGCGCTCGGCGTGCTGATCGGCGGCCAGATCTCGCGCCGGCTGCGCAAGGCCGCGGCCGCCGCGCAGCGCGTGGCGCACGGGGATCCCGAGGTACGGGTGCGGGACGCGGTCGGGGGCGTCGTACGCGACGAGACCGACGACCTCGCGCGGGCGGTCGACGCGATGGCGGACGCGCTCCAGCAGCGGCTGGAGGCGGAACGGCGGGTGACCGCCGATATCGCGCACGAACTGCGCACCCCCGTGACGGGCCTGCTCACGGCGGCGGAACTGCTGCCTCCGGGCCGGCCGACCGAGCTCGTACGGGACCGCGCGCAGGCGCTGCGTGCGCTGGTCGAAGACGTACTGGAGGTGGCCCGGCTGGACAGCGCGTCCGAGCGGGCCGAGCTCCAGGAGGTGGCACTGGGGGAGTTCGTGCAGCGCCGGGTGAACTCGCTGATGCCGGAGGCGAGCGTACGGATCGTCGCGGACGAGATCGTCAGCACCGATCCGCGCCGCCTGGAGCGGATCCTCGGCAACCTCCTCGCCAATGCCGCGCGGTACGGGCGGGCGCCGGTCCAGGTCGATGTCGAAGGCCGGGTCGTACGGGTCCGGGACCACGGGCCGGGCTTCCCCGAGGCCCTGCTCCGGGAGGGCCCGAGCCGCTTCCGGACCGGGTCCACGGACCGCGCCGGGGTCGGGCACGGGCTGGGGCTGACCATCGCGGAGGGGCAGGCGCGGGTGCTGGGCGCCCGGCTGACGTTCCGCAACGTGGCGGCCCCCGGCGGCTTCGTCCAGGGCGGCTCGGCGGCGGGCGCGGTGGCGGTGCTGTGGCTGCCGGAGCACGCGCCGACGGCGACGGGGAGCTTCCCGATCCTCCGCAGGGAGGGCTGAGCGGGAACCGAGCGGGATCGGTGCCGCATCGGCGGGATCGGTGCCGCATCGGCGGGATCGGTGTCGTATCGCGACCATCGGCTGTTCGAATGCGGACGTTGATGTTTTAGCATCCGAACCATGACTGACGGTACGGATCGCCCGCACAGCCCCCAGCCCGAGCCCGCCCCGGAGAGCGGCGGCTACGGGTTCCCGCCGGGCATACCCGCGCCGGGCGGCTACGGGTTCCCGCCCGGCCGGCCCGAACAGCACGAGCAGTACGAGCAGCACGACCAGCACACGCAGTACGACCAGCACGCGCCCGACGGCGGCTACGGCTACCCGCCCGGCCGGCCCGACCAGACCCCGCCGGGCGAGGGGCACGGCTACGGCTACCCGCAGGGCGGTGGCTACGGCTACCCGCCGGGCCCGCCCGCGGCCGGTACCTTCGGCCCCCCGATGCCGTTCCCCGAGGACTCCGGCCCGGCCGGACCGGCCGGACCGCCCGGACCCGGCCAGGGCCTGCCCGCCGTGTCCTTCGGCGATCAGCCGGACTGGGAGGCGATGGCCGACCGCTCGGATCGCGAGCGGCGCAAGAAGCGGCTGTGGATGGTGGGCGGAGCGGTGACCGTACTGCTGCTGCTCGCCGGCGGCGGAGCGTTCGTCCTGCTGAAGAACGACGAGCCGGGCGGGGGCGGCAAAAAGGACGTCGCCGACAACGCGCCCTCCGCGTCACCCTCCGCGTCCGGATCCCCCGACCCCGGCGCGTCCCCGTCGAAGTCCTACTCCCCCACGGTCGCGAGCGACCCCGCCCTGCTCCGCGACAGCGTCGGCAAGACCAACATCCGCATGGGCCCCGAGGCCACGGTGCCCAAGGTGGGCACGCACTACGAGCTCACCCTCACGGGCAGCCCGAACTCGTACGCCCAGTCCACCGAGCCGGCCGTGGACACGACGAAGAGCTTCTCCCTCTCGACGCGCGTCAGGAACACGTCCGCGGCGAAGGGCGCGCACATCATCGTGAGCCAGGGCACCGGGGAGACGTTCTCGTTCGAGCTGGGCTCCGACACGGTGAACAACAAGCAGGCCTGGGTGTTCCGCGTACGGACCACCGCGGAGGGCGCCACGCCCACGATGGTGACCGTGGCCGCCGAGGGGCACAAGACGGTCAAGGCCTGGACCGTGCTGACGGCCGTCCACGACGCCGAGAAGAAGATGATCTACCTCTACGTGGAGGGCAAGAAGATCGGCGAAGCAGCGGTCCCGGGGATCTGGCAGGGCTCGGGCCCCTTGCAGCTGGGCCGGGCCCGCCACCAGAACGCGTGGGCCGGTGCCTGGACGGGCTCCATGAACTACATCCGGTTCTACGGAGCGCCCTTCACCCCCGAGCAGGCCGCGGCCTACCGCAAGGGCGAACTGGACGCCGGCGCGCGCGGCACCGGGACCCACGCCTGGGTCACCGGCTGACCGGACGGCGGTCGATCGACCGACGGCTGATCAGATGGTGACGCCGACCGTCCGCAGGAAGGACACCGGGTTCACGGCCGAGCCGTAGTTCGGGGTGGTCCGGATCTCGAAGTGGAGGTGCGGGCCGCTCGAGTTGCCGGTGTTGCCGGAGAGGGCGATCTGCTCGCCCTTGGAGACCTTCTCGCCGATCTTGACCTGGAGCTTCGAGAGGTGCGCGTACTGGGAGTACGTGTTGTTCGCGTGCTTGATCACGATGGCGTTGCCGTAGGCCGGGCCGTCGCCGCCGCCGTTGGGGCCGGCCTTGACCACGGTGCCCGCGGAGACGGCGTCCACCGGGGTGCCGACCGGGACGGCGAAGTCCTGGCCGGAGTGCTTGTGCGACCACATGCTGCCGCCCTTGCCGAAGGTCGCGGAGAGCGTGTACTTCGACACCGGCTTCTCCCACAGGGCGGCCGGCTTCGCGGCGAGGGCCGCGGCCTGGGCGGCGGCCTGCTCGGAGACCAGCTGGACCGTGCCGGTCAGCTCGGCCTGGGGCACCTCGTCGGCGAAGGCGGCGCTCGTCCCGGCCCCGAGTGCCAGGGCCGCGCCCAGGGCGGTGGCGCCGATGGCGATACGGGTACGACGGGTGCTGACGCGCTTCGCGGACATGAAGGAGACCTCCGGGCCGGGGACGGGGACGGTGCTGCGGGTGCTGCGGGTGTTTCGAGTACTGCTGGTGCTGCTGGTGCTGCGGGTACTGCGGGTACTGCGGGTGCTTCGGGCAAGAAAGGACCCGGCACGCTGAGCGGGTGCCGGGCTTGCTTGCTCATCCTTGGTAACCCGGGCACCCCGGCTTCCCCAAACCTCCCCGTTACTACCCGGCCTCGTAGATGCGGAGGGGGCTGTCAGCCCTGTTGACCGCCTCCCCACTGGCCCAGCGGTGGGGCAAATCGGACGTCGATCTCTACGAATGCTCCTAGTAGGTCCGATTTGCCCTGTGCGGCTTGTCACCGGCCCGGGACCTCCGGCCGCCCCCCGTCGGGACCAAAGCCCTGCGACCCACGTCACGCCGGAGCTACGCTCCGCCTCGTGGACGCATCCGTGGTGGGGATCCGGTTGGCCTCGGGGGTCGTGACCCCCCTCGTGAAGAAGCTCTTCCGCGGGGAGGGGGCGGGCGCCGGCCTCGTCGACCGGCCCGTGCGGATCTCCTCGTACGTCTCCCTGCGCGAGCAGCGCGTACTGTCCCGGGACGACCTGCGTCGGCTCGCCGACAAGCTCGTCGCGGAGGCCTTACGGGCCCCCGGCGAACAGCCGCTGCCGCCGGGCGAGGAACCGGGCGTCGCGGCCGCGCTGGCCGTCACCCTGCACTGCCTCGGGGACCTGGCCCTGGAGGACGCCCAGGCGGTCGAGATGGGCGCGCGCGCCTTCGCCGCCGAACTGCGCAAGGCGGCGCCGGCCACGGGCCTGGGGCGGGACGCCGAGCTCTTCCACGACCGGCTGCTGGAAACCACCTGCCTGCACGTCCTGCACTTCTTCACGACCCGCTCCACCTACATCCCGGCGGCCCTGGTCGAGCAGGCCCGCCGCCAGGCCGAGGCGATCGCCAAGATCGACGCCCTGCTCGCGCGGATCCCCCGCCAGGACGGCAGGGACGCGGAGTTCGAGACCAGGTACCTGGCGTACCTCGCCCAACGGCACAGCACGCTGACGATCTTCGGGATCGACCTGCCGCCCGGCTCGGCACGCTGGCCGCTCGACGCCGCGTACGTGAGCCTCGAGGTGGTCTCCCCGAGCCCGGACCGGCCCCTCCACCGGCCCACGGCCCCGCAGTGGCTGCACGACGGCTCCCGCGCCTCGGACCCGAGGCTGCACGAGGGCCACCGCGTCCTGCTGCGCGGCGAGGCCGGCTCCGGCAAGACCACGCTGATCCAGCAGCTCGCCGTCTCCGCCGGCCGGGAGGAAGCCGCAGCCGACCTCGTCCCGTACGTACTGCCCCTTCGGACCCTGACCCGGCACGGCGAGCCGCTGCCCGCCGCCAAGGACTTCCTGGCCGCCACCGCGCTCAAGGGACAGTCCCCGGAGGGCTGGGAGGACCGGGTCCTGCGCGCGGGGCGCGGCCTGATCCTGGTCGACGGCATCGACGAGATCCCGGAGGCCGAGCGGGTCCGCGCCCGCGACTGGCTCGTCGACCTCTTCGCCGCCTACCCCCACAACCGGTGGCTGGTCACTTCCCGGCCCTCGGCGGTCCGCCACGACTGGCTCGCGGGCGAGCAGTTCACCGAGCTGGTCCTCGTCCCCATGAACCAGGCTGCGGTGGCAGCCTTCGTCACCCGCTGGCACGCGGCGGCCGAGGCGGGCGAGGACCTCCGCGACCAGTTGCTGGAATCCCTGGCCACCAAGCCGGAGCTGGCCCGGCTCGCCACCAATCCGCTGCTCTGCGGGCTGATCTGCGCCCTGCACCGCGAGCGGCGGGGCTTCCTGCCGTCGGGCCGCAAGGAGCTCTACACGGCCGCCCTGTCGATGCTGCTGCACCGCCGCGACCGCGAGCGGGACCTGCGTCTGCCGGAGTTGGCCGAGGAGCCGCAGCTCCAGCTCCTCCAGCGGCTCGCGCACTGGCTCATCCGCAACGGCCGCACCGAGATCGGCCGGGACCGGGCCACGGCCCTGATCGCCGCCGCCCTGCCCGCCGTACCGGCCGCGCAGGCACTGGGTGACGCCCCGGCCGTCCTACGGCACCTCCTGGACCGGACCGGCCTCCTGCGGGCCCCCACGGAGGACACCCTGGAGTTCGTCCACCGCACCTTCCAGGACTTCCTTGGCGCCCGGGCGGCCCTGGACGAGGGCAGCCTCGGCGAACTGACCCGGCACGCGGAGGACGACCAGTGGGAGGACGTCATCCGCATGGCCGTCGCCCAGGGCCGCCCCCTCGAACGCGCGGCGATCATCCGCGACCTGCTGGTCCGGGACACGGACCGGGCGGTCCTGCTGGCCCTCGCGTCGCTGGAGTACGCGGCCGAGCTGGAACCGGAGCTCCGCGAGGACGTCCGGAGGGCCGCCGGCCGTCTCATTCCGCCCGCGGACAAGAACGCCGCCGAAGCGCTCGGCCGGGTCGGGCCGCTCGTCCTGGACCTGCTGCCCCGCGGCGAGGACGCCCGGGGCGGCGATGCCCACCTTTCGGTGCGGGCGGCCATGGCGGCCGGATCCGAGGAAGCCGTCGGCTACCTCGCCGGATACTGCCGGCACCCCGACGAAAAGGTCCGGGAGCTGCTCGTCCGGGCATGGACGGCGTTCGACACCCGCCAGTACGCCGCCCAGGTGCTCGCGCACATGGAACCGCCGCCCAGCACCATCGTCGTCGACTCGGACGACAAGCTGGCGGCGCTGACCTCCTTCACCGGCCCGCCCGACCTGTACATCGACAACGGAGTCAGCCGGAAGGCCCTGACCGCCTTCCTGGCCCGTCAGCCGGTGGCCGGGCTGACCTTCTGGTACTTCGGCGGCGGCGCGGACATGGAATTCCTGCGCGGCCACACCTCACTGCGGCACCTCGTCGTCAACGGCTGGTCCGAGCTGCGGGACCTGGGTCCGCTGCAGGGACTTCCCCTGGAAGAGGTGTCCCTCTACCTCGGCGGCGACCTCCCCATCGCCCCGGCCATCGCCTCCTGGTCCCGGCTGCGCACGCTCACCCTGCACTCCAGGCCCGGTGCGTGGTCCTTCACCGACGTCTCCCCCGAAGCCCCGCTGGAAGAGATCGAGCTGGACGAAGCGGACCCGGACCTCGTCGGTCTGGGCCGGCTCACGGGCCTGCGGCGCCTGGAGCTCGGCCCTGCCTGGCGCCCCGGCGGTACGGCGGCGTGGGCGGAGCTCTCGTGCCTGAAGAACCTGCGGGAGATCGCCGTGTCCTGCGCCGTACTGGCCGGCCTCGCCGAGTTCGCGGACCTGCCCTCGCTGCGGACCGTGCTGTTCTACGACGGTGCCGAGCCGTGGGAGGACGGGATCGAGGAACGGCTGCTCCGCCGTTTCCCGCACGCGAAGCTGGAGATGGTGCCGCAGGTGTACGAGCAGTAAGACCGGCCGCCCACGGCAAAGGGGCGGCCCCGGAACCTTTCGGTCCCGGGGCCGCCCCTTCGTACCGCTGTGAGCGGCTAGCGCTTACGCACCCTTGGTGAGGTCCGGGCCGGAGCCCGACGCCTCGATGGGGGGAAGGTCCGAGATCGGAGTCTTCTCCTCACCGCGGAAGGTGAACTTGGCTTCGTCGCCCTCACCCTCCTTGCCGACGACCACGATGTGACCGGGGCGCAGCTCGCCGAAGAGGATCTTCTCCGACAGGATGTCCTCGATCTCGCGCTGGATCGTGCGGCGCAGCGGGCGGGCACCCATGATCGGGTCGTAGCCGCGCTTGGCCAGCAGTGCCTTCGCTTCCGTGCTGAGCTCGATGCCCATGTCACGGTCCTTCAGGCGGTCGTCCACCTTGGCGATCATCAGGTCGACGATCTGGACGATGTCTTCCTCGGTGAGCTGGTGGAAGACGACCGTGTCGTCGACACGGTTGAGGAACTCGGGCCGGAAGTGCTGCTTGAGCTCTTCGTTGACCTTCGCCTTCATCCGGTCGTATCCGGTCTTGGTGTCTCCCTGAGCCGCGAAGCCGAGGTTGAAGCCCTTCGAGATGTCCCGCGTACCCAGGTTGGTCGTCATGATGATGACCGTGTTCTTGAAGTCCACGACCCGGCCCTGGGAGTCGGTCAGTCGACCGTCTTCCAGGATCTGGAGAAGGGAATTGAAGATATCCGGGTGGGCCTTCTCGACCTCGTCGAAGAGGACGACGGAGAACGGCTTCCGGCGGACCTTCTCGGTCAGCTGGCCGCCCTCTTCGTAGCCCACGTAGCCGGGGGGCGAACCGAAGAGACGCGAAACCGTGTGCTTCTCGCTGAACTCCGACATGTCGAGGGAGATCAGCGCGTCCTCGTCGCCGAAGAGGAATTCGGCGAGCGTCTTGGAGAGCTCCGTCTTACCGACACCGGACGGGCCGGCGAAGATGAACGAGCCACCGGGACGCTTCGGGTCCTTCAGACCCGCACGGGTACGGCGGATCGCCTGGGAGAGCGCCTTGATGGCGTCCTTCTGGCCGATGACGCGACGGTGGAGCTCGTCCTCCATGCGCAGGAGTCGCGAGGACTCCTCCTCGGTCAGCTTGAACACCGGAATGCCGGTCGCGGTCGCCAGGACTTCGGCGATGAGCTCGCCGTCGACCTCGGCGACGACGTCCATGTCGCCGGCCTTCCATTCCTTCTCGCGCTTGGCCTTCGCCGCCAGCAGCTGCTTCTCCGAATCACGGAGGGAAGCCGCCTTCTCGAAGTCCTGGGAGTCGATGGCCGACTCCTTGTCGCGACGCACGTTCGCGATCTTCTCGTCGAACTCGCGGAGGTCCGGCGGCGCGGTCATCCGGCGGATGCGCATCCGGGAGCCGGCCTCGTCGATCAGGTCGATCGCCTTGTCCGGGAGGAAGCGGTCCGAGATGTACCGGTCGGCCAGGGTGGCCGCCTGCACGAGGGCCTCGTCCGTGATGGAGACGCGGTGGTGGGCCTCGTAGCGGTCGCGCAGGCCCTTGAGGATCTCGATGGTGTGCTGGAGGGAAGGCTCCGCCACCTGGATCGGCTGGAAGCGGCGCTCGAGAGCGGCGTCCTTCTCAAGGTGCTTGCGGTACTCGTCCAGCGTCGTGGCACCGATGGTCTGGAGCTCACCACGGGCCAGCATGGGCTTCAGGATGCTGGCGGCGTCGATCGCGCCCTCGGCGGCACCCGCACCCACGAGGGTGTGGAGCTCGTCGATGAACAGGATGATGTCGCCGCGGGTGCGGATCTCCTTGAGCACCTTCTTGAGGCGCTCTTCGAAGTCACCGCGGTAGCGGGAACCGGCAACCAGGGCACCCAGGTCAAGCGTGTAGAGGTGCTTGTCCTTGAGGGTCTCGGGGACCTCGCCCTTGACGATCGCCTGGGCCAGGCCCTCGACGACGGCGGTCTTGCCGACGCCGGGCTCGCCGATGAGGACCGGGTTGTTCTTGGTCCGGCGGGAGAGCACCTGCATGACCCGCTCGATCTCCTTCTCGCGCCCGATGACCGGGTCGAGCTTGGATTCGCGAGCAGCCTGCGTGAGGTTGCGGCCGAACTGGTCCAGGACGAGCGAGGTCGAGGGCGTGCCCTCGGCCGGGCCGCCGGCCGTGGCCGACTCCTTGCCTCCGCCGGAGTAGCCGGAGAGCAGCTGGATGACCTGCTGCCGGACTCGGTTGAGATCGGCGCCCAGCTTCACCAGGACCTGGGCGGCGACGCCCTCGCCCTCGCGAATCAGGCCGAGCAGGATGTGCTCGGTGCCGATGTAGTTGTGGCCGAGCTGGAGGGCCTCTCGGAGCGAAAGCTCCAGGACCTTCTTCGCCCGCGGGGTGAAGGGGATGTGGCCGGAAGGGGCCTGCTGCCCCTGTCCGATGATCTCCTCAACCTGCTGGCGAACAGCCTCGAGCGAAATCCCGAGGCTCTCCAAGGCCTTAGCGGCGACACCCTCACCCTCGTGGATCAAGCCCAGGAGGATGTGCTCAGTGCCGATGTAGTTGTGGTTGAGCATCCGGGCTTCTTCCTGAGCCAGGACGACAACCCGCCGCGCGCGGTCGGTGAACCTCTCGAACATCGTTTATCGCTCCTCAGAGCGGTCGGGCAGTTCGGGGTCGGTCCCCGCCCTGTCCTTCCGCATGCTAGTCCCGCGGGGCGGGACAGCTCATTCCAACTGCCGACATCCGTCCGCGGCTCACCCTCATGTCCGTGGGAAAACCCGGCTGTAAGTGCCGACAACTGCTCCAACCCGATGGTGCGAGACGATGTTCCCGCAGGCCAGGCAGATACCCGTCACACGTGTACGCCGATGGCGAACGGAAGCCGGTCTCGGACCCTGCAAATCAGCCCGTCGCCCCGATCCACTAGGAATGTCTTACCCGTAAGAGCGGACAGTTCACGCTGGTGGACGACCGTCCCCTCCGCTACGGGCGAACACGGTTCCGTCCCGAATGTGAGACTCCGGCTCCCCGGACGTTTACGTTCCGCATTGATGCGGGTGCTCTGCGTCACATCGGGCGTCCCCTCCCGCGTAACTCCGAAGCGTTTCCGCAGTTGCTCCGGACATGGCCCTCACCGCGCCGCCCGTCACCGTCCCGCTCCCCCGCGCTCCGATCGGGGCACCCCCGACCGGTTCCGCAACCGATGCGCACCAGACGGCCGAAGCGTCGGCGTCCTGGTACGAACGCGTGCTCGGCTGGCCCGTGGCCGGCGGTCCGCCCGCGCAGCTGGTGACCGGGGTGCGGTTCGACGTACTGGAGCTGCCGGCCGATGCCGGCGCCGCGGTGCTCCGCGGCCCCTGCCGCGCCGCCACGGGGCCCGTGGCACTGATGGGGCGCAGGATGCGGTTCCTGGTGGCCCCGGGGAGCGCCGACGAGCTGGAAGGGCTGCTCGACTGGCTGGAGTGGGGCGGGGTGGCCCTGGATCTCGCCGCCCTGGGTACGGGTGGCCGGATCACCGCTCCGACGCCGCCGGGACACCTGGTGGGGCCCGGGGAAAGCCCTCAGGGGGCCGCCGTGTGGCTGCGGCCCCCCGAGCAGGGGTGTGAGGCACTGCTGCCCGCCCTGCCCGTTGTGGGGCAGGGCTCCGGGCCCGGACGTGGCGCAGACGCCACCGGGCCCGGTCTCGTACGCCTGGTCGCGGCGGCGGCGACGGAATGCCACCGGGCGCGGCTGCGACGGCGTACGGCCGCTGCGCATCGCATCGGCACCGTGGATCCGACCGGAGGTCAGCCGCGGTTCTCGTAAGCCTCGCGGATCTCCTGCGGAACGCGGCCGCGATCGTTGACGCTCATGCCCTGGGCCTTGGCCCAGGCGCGGATCTCGGCCGTGTCCGGGTTGCCGGACGTCGCGGCGGCGCGGCCGCCCTTGGTACGACCCGCCGCGGCACGGCCACCGGTGCGGCGACCGCCCTTGGTGAACGGGTCGAGGAGGCCGCGAAGCTTTTCAGCGTTGGCGGTGGTGAGGTCGATCTCGTAGGTCTTGCCATCCAGAGCGAACGTCACCGTCTCGTCCGCCTCGCCGCCGTCGAGGTCGTCGACAAGAAGGACCTGAACCTTCTGTGCCACCGGGATTTCCTTTCATCGAAAAGCAGTACGCGGAAAGGAAACCGCTTTTGCCTGGAAAACACAAACCCCCCGTCACGGGTTCGGGTCCGCAACGGGTCGGGAAACATGCGCGATTCGGACATAGGCCCCGGAGCCGGGGGCTCCTGTGAAATCCCCGCGGTGATCGATCAGAGGTGCAGAAGCATCCGACTGTTGCCCAAGGTGTTCGGCTTCACTCGTTCGAGACCGAGGAACTCGGCGACACCCTCGTCATAGGAACGCAGCAGCTCCATGTACACATCGGTCTCGACCGGGGTCTCGCCGATCTCGACGAAGCCGTGCTTCGCGAAGAAGTCCACTTCGAAGGTGAGGCAGAAAACCCGGCTGACACCTACCCTCCGGGCGGTCTCCAGCAACTTGTCGAGCACCAGATGACCGACTCCCACGCCCTTCAAGGCGCGGTCGACGGCAAGAGTGCGGACTTCGGCCAGGTCTTCCCACATCACGTGGAGCGCACCGCAGCCGACCACCTGGCCATCGGAGTCGCGTTCCGCGACCCAGAACTCCTGGATGTCCTCATAAAGGACGACCGGCGCTTTGTCCAGCAGGATCCGCTGCTGTACGTACTGGTCGAGGAGGTGGCGCAGCGCGGGAACATCACCGGTACGCGCTCGGCGGATCGTGACTGTTTTTGCATGTGCAGCGGAAAACTCACCCATGCCCGGACGTTATCGCCCCGGCGCGGTGCCCGGTGCCGCGGAGTCGCCTTCGGCAGCGGGCGGGGGCGGCGCCGGGGAGTCGGCGGACTCCCGGGATCCTTCGGGTTCCGGGGAGAGCGCGGGTTCCGGGGAGACTTCGGGTTCCAGGGAGACTTCGGGTTCCGGGGAGACTTCGGGTTCCGGGGAGACTTCGGGTTCCGCCGGCTGAACGATGCGTACGGCGTCCCTGAGTGCCTCGCGCTGTTCCGCCGACATCATGCCGAAGAAGGCCACGAGGGCGGCTGCGGGGTTGTCGCTCGTCGACCAGGCTTCGTTCATCAGTGCGGCCGAGTAAGCGGCCCGGGTGGAGACCGCCGTATATCGATAGGCGCGGCCTTCCGCCTCGCGGCGGACCCAGCCCTTCTGATGAAGATTGTCCATAACGGTCATGACCGTGGTGTACGCGATGGACCGTTCCTGCTGTAGGTCTTCCAGGACTTCGCGAACGGTGACCGGGCGGTTCCACTGCCACACCCGCGTCATGACTGCGTCTTCGAGTTCTCCCAAGGGGCGAGGCACAGCAGCACGATAGTGCGGGTTGTGGTGAATTGCGCGGCTATCCGGGCGGCAAGGCGCAACAAAATCGGGCGTACGGCTGGGAAGCCGTACGCCCGTCCCCCGTCGAGGGGGCCTACTTCTGGGGCTGGGACTGCTGAGCGGCCTCGGCGCGGGCGAGCACGGCGTCGACGGCCGCGTCCTCCTTGGCCTTGTTGGCACCGCCCTGGCTCTTCACGATCGTCACGACGAGAGCGATGAAGAACACGGCCATCACGAAGGGGGGCACGAGCGCGGAAACGTAGTCCATGCCCCACAGACTAGCTACCCGACCGCGCGCCCGGCCTCCGGGGGCGGGGTGGGCTTGCGGCGGGGCGGGAAGACCTCGCCCGGGGTCGGGATGGGGCGGCCCGGGCGGTCGTCGGGGCGCGGTTCGGGCTTCGGGCGGGCGGGGTCGTTCTCCTTGTCGGAGCCGCCCTTGTCGGAGCCGCCCTTTTCGGTGCCGCGCGGGTCGGTGGCGCGCGCTTCGGTGCCGCCCGCGAGGGTCAGCAGCCGGGTGCGCGGCGCGGGCGCCGTGGACAGCCTGCGGCGTACGGAGCGTTCCGCGATGGTCTGGGCCCGCTCCAGCAGCGCGGCGGCGACCGGGTTGGCGCGCAGCGCCCGGAGGGCCGCGAGGTCGTCCGGCACGGGTTCGTAGCCGGCGGCCAGGGCGTCCTGCAGCAGCTCCAGGTAGCCGGTGAGGCTGCCGGGCAGGGCGGCTCTGTACCGCGCCAGGTCGGCGAGGAGGAACGCTCTGAGCCTCCCCGCCTCCTGGACCGCGTCGTCCACCGACGCCGCGAGGCGCAGGCAGTCCTGGACCTCGACGGCCGTCAGAGGGGCCGTCGAGGACTGAAGGGCGTGAGCGAGCGAGCGCCTGAGCACGTGAAGCTCATCGGCGCCGAACGCCATGCCGCCGCGGGATCCGTAGGGCGTGGGCATGGGCCGAAGATACGCGCTAATCGGACAAAATCCCTTGAGTGGACACGTACAGGGCGCGTGTCGGGAGGGGGACTACTCCGGCTGCTTGACCACGCGCAGGAAATCGGCCCAGGCGGCCTGGGTGGTGGCGAGGACCAGGTGGGCCGGGTCGGCGCGGTCCGCCACGCGGACCAGGGTGCCGGGGGCGGCGCTGACGTACACGCAGTTGTCCCCCTCGCCGCAGAACGAGGACTTCTGCCAGGCGGGCCGAGCGGTCATGGCGTCTCCTCCGGTCACAGGCGCTGTGGCGCCGGGGACGGGCTCCCGGAACATCTCGTGGGGCACGTTATCCCCGCGGTGGCCGTGGTCCGGCCATTTCCGGGGAAATTGTCATGGCGGGCGTCAGCGCGCGGTAAGGACGCCGGGAGGGCGATAAAGCTGTGAGAGCGATAAAGCGGCCCCCGCCTCCGGGAGGAGGGCAGGGGCCGTCCGGGCGCTCGGGCGCCGGGCCGTGGGGGCCGGCGATCCCGACGCGGTCAGCCGAAGGCGGGCGCGTTGCGCTCGTAGACCAGCCGCAGGCCGATCAGGGTGAGCCAGGGCTCGTGGTCGTCGATGGCCTCGGCCTCGCCGAGGACGATCGGGGCCAGGCCCCCGGTGGCGATGACGCGGACGTCGTCCGGGACGCCGTTCGGGCCGGCCAGTTCCTTGGCCATGCGGTTCACGATCCCGTCGACCTGGCCCGCGAACCCGTAGACCACGCCCGACTGCATCGCCTCGACCGTGGACTTGCCGATGACGTTGCGCGGGCGGGCCAGCTCGATCTTGCGGAGCTGGGCGCCCCGTACGCCGAGGGCCTCCATGGAGATCTCGATGCCCGGGGAGATGACCCCGCCGACGTACTCGCCCTTGGCGGAGACGGCGTCGAAGGTGGTCGCCGTACCGAAGTCGACGACGATCGCGGGACCGCCGTAGAGCTCGGCGGCGGCGACCGCGTTGACGATGCGGTCCGCGCCGACCTCCTTCGGGTTGTCCATCAGGATCGGTACGCCCGTCTTGGTGCCGGGCTCCACGATCACCGCCGGAACGTCCCCGTAGTAGCGGCGGGTCACCTCGCGGAGCTCGTGCAGCACCGCCGGCACCGTCGAGCAGATCGCGATGCCGTGGATGCCGTCGCCCAGTTCGTTGCCGAGCATCGGGTGCATGCCCATCAGGCCCTGCATCAGCACGGCCATCTCGTCGGCCGTGCGGCGCGGGTCGGTCGAGACGCGCCAGTGCTCGACGATCTCGTCACCGTCGAACAGGCCAAGGACCGTATGGGAGTTGCCCACGTCGATGGTGAGGAGCATCGGTTACACCGCCTCGCGCAGATCGAGGCCGATGTCCAGGATCGGGGAGGAGTGGGTGAGCCCGCCGACGGCGAGGTAGTCGACGCCGGTCTCGGCGTAGGCGCGGGCGTTGTGCATGGTGAGACGGCCCGAGGACTCCAGGACGGCGCGGCCGTGGACCAGCGCCACCGCTTCCTCGGTCTCGATGGGCGTGAAGTTGTCGAGCAGGATCAGGTCCGCGCCCGCGTCCAGGGCCTCGCGGACCTGCTGGAGGGTGTCCACCTCGACCTCGATGGGGAGGTCGGGGAACTGCTCGCGCACGGCCTTGAACGCCTCGCGGACGCCGCCCGCCGCGATCACGTGGTTGTCCTTCACCAGCGCCGCGTCGGACAGCGACATCCGGTGGTTGACGCCGCCGCCGCAGCGGACCGCGTACTTCTCCAGGCAGCGCAGGCCGGGGGTGGTCTTGCGGGTGTCGCGGACCTTGGCCTTGGTGCCCTCCAGCTCGTCGGCCCAGGCGCGGGTGGCCGTGGCGATGCCCGACATCAGGCAGAGCAGGTTCAGCGCGCTGCGCTCGCCGGTGAGCAGGTCCCGGGTGCGGGCCCGTACGGACAGCAGCACCTGGCCGGCCTCGACGCGGTCGCCGTCCTCGACGTGCCGCTCGACCTCGAAGGTGTCGGTGCAGACGACGGAGAGCACGGCTTCGGCGACGCGCAGGCCGGCGACCGTGCCGGCCTCGCGCGCGGTGAAGTCGGCCGTGGCGACGGCGTCCTCGGGGACGGTGGCGACGGTGGTGACGTCGACCCCGCCGTCGAGGTCCTCGGAGATCGCCATGTGCGCGATGTCCTCGACCTCCACGGGGTCCAGACCCGCGTCCACGAGCAGCTGGGCGAGCGCCGGGTCCAGGCCGGTCTCCTCGCCCTCGCCGCAGGCGCAGTCGTCGCCGCAGCCGCCGGCCTCGCTCTGGTCGAGGAGCGGGAGCTCCTCGTGCGGGTGGGTGTGGTCGTGCTCGTGCTCGTGCTCGTGGGAGTCCTGCTCGTGCGTGCTCACGGTTACCGCTCCAGGCTGTCGGTGCTGCGGGTGCTGTCGCTACTGCTGTTGCTGCTACTGCTGTTGCTGTTCAAGGGGTTCCGTACGGACGGGAAGTCCGCCGAGTCCGTGGTGGTGACGACCAGGGCCCGCCGCTCGGTCTCCGACAGGCGGACGACCAGGTGGCGCCGCCAGTCGGTGTCGTCCCGGTCGGGGTGGTCCTCGCGCCAGTGGCAGCCACGGGTCTCCGCGCGCCGCTGCGCGGCGGCGACCAGCACCCGGGCCACACACAGGAGGTTGGTGGCCTCCCAGGTCTCGGTGCCGGGCACGGCCGTCTTGCCCCGGGTCTCCAGCTCCGTCAACGCCGTCGCGTACAGGGCTTCGAGCGCGGCGGCGGCCCGGCGCAGCGACTCGGCGGAGCGGAGCACGCCCGCGCCGTCGGTCATGATGCGCTGGATCTCGTAGCGCGCCTCGGCGGGCTGGAGGGGGCCGGTGGCCGGGACGGGGATGCCGGAGCCGTTGCCCACGGGCGGGTTCCCGATGATGTCGTCGGCGATGCGCTCGGCGAAGACCAGGCCCTCCAGCAGGGAGTTGGAGGCCAGCCGGTTCGCGCCGTGCACTCCGGTGCAGGCGACCTCGCCGCAGGCGTACAGCCCGGGGACGGTGGTGCGGCCGTGCAGGTCGGTCCGTACGCCGCCGGAGGCGTAGTGCGCGGCCGGGGCGACCGGGATGGGCTCGGTGACCGGGTCGATGTCGTGCGAGCGGCAGGCGGCGAGGATGGTGGGGAAGCGCTGCTCCCACATCTCGGCGCCGAAGTGCCGGGCGTCCAGGTACATGTGCTCGGTGCCCTGCTCCTGCATGCGGCGCATGATGCCCTTGGCGACGATGTCGCGGGGGGCGAGCTCGGCGAGCTCGTGCTGGCCGGTCATGAAGCGGACCCCGTCGGCGTCGACGAGGTACGCGCCCTCGCCGCGGACGGCCTCCGACACCAGGGGCTGCTGGCCCTCGGCGTCGGCGCCGAGGAAGAGCACGGTGGGGTGGAACTGGACGAATTCGAGGTCGGAGACCTCGGCGCCGGCGCGCAGTGCGAGGGCCACCCCGTCGCCGGTGGAGACCGACGGGTTGGTGGTCGCGGAGAAGACCTGGCCCATGCCGCCGGTCGCGAGGATCACGGCGGGCGCGTGCACGGCGCCGACCCCGTCGTGCTGGCCCTCGCCCATGACGTGCAGGGTGACGCCCGCGGTACGGCCCTGCGCGTCCAGGAGCAGGTCCAGGACCAGGGCGTTCTCGACGGTCTCGATGCCGGCGTCCTGGACGGCCTCGACGAGCGCGCGGGAGATCTCGGCGCCGGTGGCGTCCCCGCCGGCGTGCGCGATGCGGCGGCGGTGGTGACCGCCCTCGCGGGTCAGCTCGATCTCGCCGGTCTCGGCGGAGGTGTCGAAGACGGCGCCGGTCGCGATGAGGCGGCGTACCGCGTCGGGGCCCTCGGTGACCAGGAGCCGGACGGCGGCCTCGTCGCACAGGCCGGCGCCGGCGACGAGGGTGTCGTCGAGGTGCTGCTCGGGGGTGTCCCCGTCGCCGAGGGCGGCGGCGATGCCGCCCTGGGCCCAGCGGGTGGAGCCGTCGTCGAGCCGGGCCTTGGTGACCACGACGGTACGGCGGCCCGCGGCCGCGCAGCGCAGTGCGGCGGTCAGTCCGGCGACTCCGGATCCGACGACCACGACATCGGCGTCGACGGACCAGCCGGGCGCCGGGGCGTGGAGCCGTATGCCGGTGCTGGTGCCCGCGGTGGCGGGGCCTCTGCCTGGGGTGCTCACGGTTGCGCTCCGAACTCCAATGGGATGTTGTCGATCAGCCGGGTCGCGCCCACCTTCGCGGCGACGGCCAGCACGGCCTGACCGGTGAAGCCGTGGCCGGCCTCGGTGAAGTCCTGGGGGTCCACCAGCGCCAGGTAGTCCAGGACGAGCGGCGGATCGTGGCGGCCCGCCTCCTCCAGGACGTGCCGCGCGGCGGCCCGTACGGCCTCCGGCAGCCCGGCGCCCGCCGCGGCGACGGCGTGCGCGTCGGCGGAGGCGCGGATCTCGCCGAGCCGGGCCAGGCCGGTGGCACGCTCGTCGCCGGCCGGGGGCCCCTGGGCCTCGGCACGGGCGCGCAGCGCGGCCTGCGCGGCGAGGCGGTCGCGGCCGGCGAACAGGGCGCGGGAGAGGGCCAGGGCCGTGCCGCGCTCCTTGGCGGAGAGGTAGCGGTTGCGGGAGGACAGCGCGAGCCCGTCCGGCTCGCGGACGGTCGGTACGCCGACCACCTCCACGGGGAAGTTCAGGTCGGTCACCATCCGCCGGATCAGCGCCAGTTGCTGCGCGTCCTTCTGGCCGAAGAAGGCCAGGTCGGGGCGGGTGAGGTGGAGCAGCTTGGCGACGACGGTCAGCATGCCGTCGAAGTGGCCGGGGCGGGTGGCGCCTTCGAGGCGGCCGCCCATCGGCCCGGCGGTGATCCGGACCTGGGGGTCGCCGCCGGGGTAGACCTCGTCGACGGCCGGGGCGAACACGGCGTCGGCACCGGCCTCTTCGGCGATGAGCAGGTCGGAGTCGAGGGTGCGGGGGTAGCGGTCGAGGTCCTCGTTCGCCCCGAACTGGAGGGGGTTGACGAAGACCGTGACCACGACCTGGCCGGTGGGGCCGACCTGCGCGCGGGCGGTGCGGACCAGGGTGGCGTGGCCCTCGTGGAGGGCGCCCATGGTCATGACGACGGCGCGGCGGGCGGCCTCGGCGGCGCGGGGCAGGCGGTGCAGTGCGTCTGCGGTGTCGAGGAGGATCACAGGTCGCCGCCTTCGCGTCCCTCGGGGCCGGAATTGGAGCCGGGGCCCGGGTCGATGCCGGTCGCGCCGTCGGCGAGCACGCCGAGGAGGTCCTCGGCCAGTTCGGGCTTGAGCAGGCCGTGCGCGAGGGCGCGGTCGGCGGTCGTACGGGCCATCGCGAGGTACCCGGCGACGGTGCCCGGGGCGTGCTTGCGCAGCTCCGCGACGTGTGCGGCGACGGTACCGGCGTCGCCGCGGGCCACCGGGCCGGTCAGGGCGGCGTCACCGGAGCGCAGGGCGTTGTCGAGGGCCGCCCCGAGGAGCGGGCCGAGCATCCGGTTCGGGTGTTCGACACCCGCCTTCGCCAGCAGTTCCATCGACTGGGCGACCAGGGTGACCAGGTGGTTCGCGCCGAGCGCGAGGGCCGCGTGGTAGAGCGGGCGGTTCACCTCGGCGATCCACTCGGGCTCCCCGCCCATCTCGATGACCAGGGCCTCGGCGGCGAGCCGCAGCTCGTCCGGGGCGGTCACCCCGAAGGAACAGCCCGCGAGGCGCTGCACGTCGACCTCGGTGCCGGTGAAGGTCATCGCGGGGTGCAGGGCCAGCGGGAGCGCGCCCGCGCGGCGCGCGGGGTCCAGCACGGAGACCCCGTACCGCCCGGAGGTGTGGACGAGGAGCTGTCCGGGGCGGACCGCGCCGGTCTCGGCGAGGCCCTCCACCAAGGACGGCAGGGCGTCGTCGGGAACGGTCAGGAGCACGAGGTCGGAGGCCTGGAGGACCTGCGCGGGAGAGACGACGGGCACGCCGGGCAGCATCCGCTCGGCCCGGCGCCGCGAAGCATCGGAGACGCCCGACACGGCGACGGGCCGGTGCCCGGTCTGCTGCAGGGCACAAGCCAGCGCGGGTCCGACCCGGCCGGCTCCGACGACACCGACGGAGAGCCGGGCGGGGCGCTCCGCCTGGGGGGCTGTGTTCACGCGGGGGAGGCCTTCCGTTCCGTTCCGGTCCGCGGGGGGTACCGGACGATACGTCGCCATGCTAGCTGCTGGCGTGTGGGCCGGTCGGCGATGATCGGGGGATGAACCAGGACACGGAGCGGACGGCGGCCACGGGGCCGGGCTCGGAGCCCGGCTGGAGTGGGGGGGCGGGCACGGAGCCCGGCTCGGGCACGGAGCCCGGCTCGGGCACGGAGCCCGGCTCGGGCACGGAGCCCGGCTCGGGCACGGGGGCGGAGCCGGGCGCCCGCTCGGGCGCAGGGATGGGCTCGGGCCCAGGGGCGGGTACGGAGCCCGGCTCGGGCACAGGGCCCGGCTCGGGTACAGGGCCGGGCGCGGAGACCAGCGCGGGTACATCGGGTACAGGTGCGGAGCCGGGCGCCGGCTCGGGCGCAGGGGCGGGCTCGGAGCCGGGCTCCGGCTCCGGCTCCGGCTCCGGCCAAGGGGCGGGCAGGAACACCGGCGTGCAGCGGATCGCAGATCCGGACGCGGCGGCGGAGCGGGCCGCGGGCACGGAGCGGATCGCGGAACCGGACGCGGCGGCCGAACGGGCCGCGGGAACGGACCTGGCCCCGCAGCGGGGCACGGACGCGTACACGGACGGGGATCGGGCGGCCGAGCGGGTGACGGACGTGGGCGAGGCCGCCGAACCGGACGCGGAGCCGGTCCCGGTGGAGGCCGCGGAGTCGGGTGGGGCTGCCGTAGCAAAGCGGGTCGCGGACCCGGTAGCAGTGCAGTACGCGGACGACGTAACGGAGCGGGCGACAGCGCAGAACGCAGGCGCGGACACGGACGCGGAGCAGGTGACTCGACAGAGCGCGGGCGCAGGTGCGGCGCAGGCCGCAGACCCGGTGACGGAGCAGGTGAATCGGCAGAGCGCGGGCGCGGGCGCTGCGCAGGCCGCAGACCCGGTGACGGAGCAGGAACGGGAGCAGGCCGCCGACGACGTTGCGGCGCGCATCGTGGTCGCGGGGCGGGCGGCTTCGCGGAAGCTGTCGGACAGTCTGCGGGAGGCCACGGTCGGCGAGCTGCTGGCGGAGTTGGGCGGGCTGGCCCCGGACCCCGACGAGCCGGGTGACGTCTACGGCAACGGCGTCGTGGAGCGGCTGGAGCGGCGGGTCGCGGAGCTGCTCGGCACCGAGGACGCGGCGTTCTTCCCGACCGGGACCATGGCCCAGCAGATCGCGCTGCGCTGCTGGGCCGGCCGGACCGGGAACCCGGTGGTCGCCCTGCACCCGATGAGCCACCCGGAGCGGTGGGAGGGCGGCGCGCTGTCGGTCGTCTCGGGGCTGCGGACCGTCCACCCGACGGGCGAACCGCGCCAGCCGACCGCGTCCGAGGTCGCCGAGCTGCCGGAGCCGTTCGGGACGCTGATGCTGGAGCTTCCGCTGCGGGACGCGGGCTTCCTGCTCCCGACCTGGGAGGAGCTGTCGGCCCTGGTGGACACCGCCCGGGAACGGGACGCGGTGGTCCACTTCGACGGGGCCCGGCTGTGGGAGTCGACGGTCCACTTCGGCCGGTCGCTGCCGGAGATCGCGGCGCTGGCGGACTCGGTGTACGTCTCCTTCTACAAGTCCCTCGGCGGCCTCAGCGGGGCCGCCCTCGCCGGATCTGCGTCGCTCGTCGCAGAGTCGAAGGTCTGGCGGCACCGGTACGGGGGCCAGATCTTCCGCCAGTTCCCGGCCGCGCTGTCCGCCCTGGCCGGGCTGGAACGGGAACTGCCGGAACTGCCCTCCTACGTGGCCAAGGCGCGAACGGTGGCGTCCGCCCTGTCCTCGGCGCTCGGCGCGGCCCCGGAGGTGCCCTGGTTCCGGGTCCACCCGGAGGTGCCGCACACCCATCAGTTCCAGGTGTGGCTCCCGTACGACGCGGACCGCCTCACCGAGGCGGGCCTCCGCCTGGCGGAGGAGACGGGCACGGTCCTGTTCCGCCGCTGGTCCCCCGACGGGCCGCCGGGCCTCTCGGTGACGGAGGTCGAGGTCACCCGCCCGGGCCTGGCCTGGACGGAGGCCGACGTCACCACAGCGGTGGCGGACTTCGTGGCCCGCCTGTAGCCCGGGCGGGCGGCGGGGCGGGACCCGCCTGTGGCCCGGGCGGGCGGGGCGGGACCCGCCTGTGGCCCGGGCCGGCCGGGCCCGCCTGTAGCCCGGCCCGGCAAGGCAAGGGCCGCTCGCCGGAGCGGGGCAGGACCCGAAGGGCGGAGCGGCCGTCAGGCCAGGTCCCGGCGGGCCACAGAACCGAGAGCCACCCGCAGCCCGGCCCGGCAAGACCAGAGCCCGCCTGTGGCCCGGGCCGGCAAGACCGGGGGCCGCTCGCCGGGGCGGCAAGACCCGAAGGCCGGTCAGGCCAGGTCCCGGCGGGTCACAGGACCGGGAGCCACCCGCAGCCCGGCCCGGCAAGACCACCGGCGGTCAGGGCAGGTCCCGGCGGGTCAGCAGGCGGCCGAGGGCCGAGCGCCAGGGGTGGTGGCCCGGGGCGCCGTCGAGGACGGCCCGGAACTGTTCGTAGGTGCGGGCCGCGCGCAGGACGGCCACGTCATCGCGGCCCGGCGGCGGGGGCATCGGGGTGCCGTGCTGCGAGGCCCGGTAGGTGTCGACGAGGTACTGCTCGATCGCGGTCATGCATCCACCCTGAACCTGCGCGGGGGCGCTGCGCGCGCCGGTTGACCGACGGCGTCAATCGGCCCCGCGGGGTCGGCTTCGCCGACTGGATCCCCGGGCTTCCGCCGGGCCGGGCGGCGGTGGATCGGCCGCTGCGCGGGGCGAAGTCCCCTACCCGCCCTTCCACCGTTCCCAGGGCTCCGCCCTGACCCGGTCCTCAACGCCGGACGGTCCGAGGAGGGGTCCCGCCCCAGACCCCGCGCCTCAAACGCCGGCGGGGCTGAGATTGCCCCCGGGCCAGCCCTGACCCGGTCCCCAACGCCCGACGGGCTGGGGGGTACCGGGCTGCGCCCGGACCCCCTGGGGCTCCGCCCCAGACCCCGGTCCTCAAACGCCGGACGGCTGAAA
>NZ_JBHVYI010000069.1:0-49014 GCF_042880975.1 Streptomyces sp. NPDC058289 | reverse complement strand
CCCGTTCCTCAAACGCCGGCGTGGCTGGATCTACCCAGCCCCTCCGGCGTCTGAGGAACGGGGGTCCGGGGGCCGGCGGGGTCAGGTCAGGTCGCGGGCCACGCAGCGGGACAGGTGGTCGTTGACCAGGCCGCAGGCCTGCATCAGGGCGTAGGCCGTCGTGGGGCCCACGAAGCGGATGCCCGCCTTCTTCAGGGCCTTGGCCAGGGCCGTGGACTCCGGGGTGACCGCCGGGATCTCGGTGGTGCTCTTCGGGGCCCGCCCGGGCGCCGGGGCGTGGGACCAGATCAGGGTGTCGAGTTCCCCCGCCTCCCACCCGGCCAGGGTCTTGGCGTTGGCGAGGGTCGCCTCGATCTTGGCGCGGTTCCGGATGATCCCCTCGTCGGCGAGGAGCCGTTCCACGTCCACCGCCCCGAACTCCGCCACCTTGGCGATCTCGAAGCCCGCGAAGGCCGCCCGGAACCCCTCGCGCCGGCGCAGGATCGTCAGCCAAGACAGCCCCGACTGGAAGGCCTCCAGGCACAGCCGCTCGTACAGCGCGTCGTCCCCGTGGACCGGACGGCCCCACTCCGTGTCGTGGTACGCGATGTAGTCCTCGGTGGCCAGCCCCCAAGGGCACCGCATGCCCCCGTCGGGGCCGGCGAGCACTCCGCTCACTGCTCGGCGGCCTTGGTCAGGTCCACGGAGCCGTCGACGGGCCCGGCCGCGGACGCGGGCGCGGCCGCGGCGGTGAGCTCGGCGATCCGTGCGTCGCGCTCCGCCAGCTCCGCCGCCAGCCGCTCCAGTACGTCGTCCACGTCGGACATCCGGTAGCCGCGCGGGGCCACCGGCAGGCGCAGCTCGTCGATGTCCGCCCGTACGACGGGACGGTTCTCCGGCAGGGCGTCGGACAGCCGGTCGGGCTCGGCCTCCGGCAGCACGGCCTCGGACCCCCCGCCGGCCACCGCGAGGGTGACTCCCGCGACGACCACGACCAGCGCGATGAGCAAGAACGCGAACACGATCAACTCCCCTGAGAGACTCCGGCCACCAGGTTAAGGTCGCAGGCGAGGCGCGAGGGTCGCCGAAGGAGGAAAGAGCAGGATGCTGCGACTGGGCAGGCGCGAGTTCGACGACCACGAGCCGGTGATCATGGCCATCGTGAACCGGACCCCTGACTCCTTCTACGACCAGGGAGCGACCTTCCGGGACGAGCCGGCCCTGGACCGGGTCGAGCAGGCGGTGGCCGAGGGCGCCGCGATCATCGACATCGGCGGGGTGAAGGCCGGTCCCGGCGAGCACGTGGACGCGGCGGAGGAGGCCCGGCGCACGGTCGGCTTCGTCGCCGAGGTGCGCCGCCGCCACCCCGACGTGGTGATCAGCGTCGACACGTGGCGGCACGAGGTCGGCGAGGCCGTCTGCGAGGCCGGGGCCGATCTGCTCAACGACGCGTGGGGCGGCGTCGACCCGAAGCTCGCGGAGGTCGCCGCGCGCCACGGCGCGGGCATCGTCTGCACGCACGCGGGCGGGGTCGAGCCGCGGACCCGGCCGCACCGGACCGAGTACGAGGACGTGATGGCCGACATCCTCCGCGTCACGGTCGGCCTGGCCGAGCGCGCGGCGGCCCTGGGCGTACCCCGTGAGTCGATCATGATCGACCCGGGCCACGACTTCGGGAAGAACACCCGCCACTCGCTGGAGGCCACCCGGCGCCTCTCCGAGATGACGGAGACGGGCTGGCCGGTCCTGGTCTCCCTCTCCAACAAGGACTTCGTCGGCGAGACCCTCGACAAGCCCGTGAAGGAACGCCTCCTGGGCACCCTGGCCACGACGGCCGTCTCGGCCTGGCTGGGCGCCCAGGTCTACCGCGTCCACGAAGTCGCGGAAACCAAGCAAATCCTGGAAATGGTCCGCTCGATCCAGGGCCACCGACCCCCGGCGGTCGCCCGCCGGGGGCTGGCATAGGGGTCGGCGGCGGGTCCTACCTGGCGACTTCCTTCGTCACGAGCGCGATCGCCTCGTCCACGTCGTCGGTGACGTGGAACAGGTAGAGGTCCTTCTCCGAGGCCTTGCCCTGGGCGATGACCGTGCCCTTCAGCCAGTCGATCAGCCCGCTCCAGTACGCCGTGCCGAACAGCACGATCGGGAAGCGGGTGATCTTCTGCGTCTGGACCAGGGTCAGGGCCTCGAACAGCTCGTCGAGGGTGCCGAGCCCGCCCGGCAGGACCACGAAGCCCTGGCTGTACTTCACGAACATCGTCTTGCGGACGAAGAAGTAGCGGAAGTTCAGCCCGAGGTCGACGTGCTGGTTGAGCCCCTGCTCGAAGGGGAGCTCGATGCCCAGGCCCACCGAGATGCCGTTGGCCTCCCGCGCGCCCTTGTTGGCCGCCTCCATCGCGCCCGGGCCGCCGCCCGTGATCACCGCGAACCCGGCCTCCACGAGCGCGCCGCCGATCCGCACGCCCGCCTCGTACTCGGGCGAATCCGCCGGCGTCCGGGCGGAGCCGAACACGCTGATCGCCGGCGGCAGCTCCGCCAGGGTGCCGAAGCCCTCGATGAACTCCGACTGGATGCGCAGGACCCGCCACGGATCGGTGTGCACCCACTCGGAGGGCCCGGCCGAATCCAGCAGCCGCTGGTCCGTCGTACTGCCGGCCTGCACCTGGCCCCGCCTCCTCAACACCGGCCCGAGCTGCTGCTCCTCGGGCCGACGACGAGCGGACCCTTCAGGGTTGCCCATGATGTGCTCCCTCCTGCTGATCGTTGGATCAGGTTAGGCGCACAAAGGTGACGAGAAGCGGAATTCAGGAGGTCAGCCAGGCGCGGAGTCGTTCCTCGCAGTGGAGGATCGCCTTCGTTTCCACGCGCTCGTCGGCCTTGTGGGCCAGGAGGGCGTCTCCCGGGCCGTAGTTGACCGCCGGGACGCCCAGGGCGCTGAAGCGGGAGACGTCCGTCCAGCCGAACTTCGGCATGGCGTGTCCTCCGACGGCCTCCATGAAGGCCGCGGCGGCCGGGTGGGAGAGGCCGGGGAGGGCGCCCGGGGAGAGGTCGTCGATCACGAACTCGTCGATGTCGCAGTCCGCGAAGACCTCGCGGACGTGGGCGATCGCCTCGTCCGTGGTCCGGTCCGGGGCGAAGCGGAAGTTGACCGTGACCGTGCAGGCGTGGGGGATGACGTTGTTGGCGACGCCGCCGTCGATGCGGACCGCGTTGAGGCCCTCGTGGTACTCCAGGCCGTCGATCACCGGCTTGCGGGGCTCGTACGCCGCCAGCGTGGCCAGGATCGGGCTCGCCGTGTGGATGGCGTTGGAGCCCATCCAGCTGCGCGCGGAGTGGGCGCGCTCGCCGGAGGTGCGGAGCAGGACGCGCAGGGTGCCCTGGCAGCCGCCCTCGACCTCGGCGTTGGAGGGTTCGAGGAGGACGGCGAAATCGCCGGTCAGCCAGTCGGGGTGGGCTTCGGCGACCTTGCCGAGGCCGTTGAGGTCGGCGGCGACCTCTTCCTGGTCGTAGAAGACGAAGGTGAGGTCCCGGTTGGGCTCGGGGACCGTGGCCGCGATGCGCAGCTGCACGGCGACGCCCGACTTCATGTCGGTGGTGCCGCATCCCCACAGGACGTCGTTCTCGTCGAGGCGGGAGGGCACGTTGTCGGCGATCGGCACGGTGTCGAGGTGCCCGGCGAGTACGACGCGTTCGGCGCGGCCCAGGTGGGTGCGCGCGACCACGTTGTTGCCGAAGCGGTCCACGGTCAGGTGCGGCAGGCCGCGCAAGGCGTGTTCCACGAGGTCGGCGAGTACCTTCTCGTCGCCGCTCACGGAGGGGATGTCGACGAGCCGGGCGGTCAGCTCGGCGGCGTCCAGGGTGAGGTCCAGCTCGGATTCGGACATGGAGCTGACCCTAACGCCCCGGGCTGCGGCGAAGCCTTGTCCGTCCGGCCGATGGACGCGTCATATGGCTCAAGTACGGTGGGCGGCGTGCCGCAGACCGATCTCCCCCGCCCTCGCCGCCGCCGTCGCCCGCTCCGTTGGGCCGCGGGCTTCCTGGTGCTGGTGGCGGTGGCCGGGTACTTCGTCGTGCAGCGCGCGTCGAACGACAACGGCGGCGTGCCCTACTGCACGGCTTCGGCCGACGGGAAGAGCGGCGCCAAGGGCTCGGGCCAGTTCGACGAGATGTCCCCCGAGCAGGCGGCGAACGCGGCGACGATAGCCGCCGTCGGGGTCTCCAAGGGGATGCCCGACCGGGCCGTGACCATCGCGCTGGCGACCGCCATGCAGGAGTCGGCCCTGCGCAACCTGGACCACGGCGACCGCGATTCGCTGGGCCTGTTCCAGCAGCGGCCCTCGCAGGGCTGGGGCACGCCGGACCAGATCATGGATCCCGTGTACTCGGCCGGGATCTTCTACGACCGGCTGGCCGAGATCAAGGGGTACTCGCGGCTCCCGCTGACGGTGGCGGCGCAAAAGGTTCAGCTGAGCGGTTTCCCGCAGGCCTACGCGAAGCACGAGCCGGAGGCCACCGTGCTGACCGGGGCCTTCACCGGCTCCGGCCACCTGACCTGTACCGGGCCCGCGCCCGCCGGGCCCGGCGATCCGGCGAAGGTCCGGGCGCAGCTGACCCGGCTGCTCGGCAAGAACCCCCTGTACACGCTGCCCGCGGCTGCGGGCGGCGGCGCCGGGGACGGTGCCGGGGCGGCCGCCGAGTCCGAGGTGACCCTGGTGGCGAAGCCCGGCGGCGGGGAACCGGCGGCGCGGACCGGGCAGGTCCTCGCGCAGTGGGCGGTGGCCAGCTCCCGCGAGCTGGGGATCACGCGGGTCTCGTACACCGCCAAGTCATGGGTGGCGGGCAAGGACGGCGACCGCTGGCGGGAGCGGGGCGCCGCGGGTGCCGGCAACGCCGCCGGGGATCCCGGCGCCGCGGCTCCGGGCCAGGTACGGATCTTCGTGCGCGGCTGAACCGCCGGTGGACAGGCGTACGACCCGTCCCCCGTACGGGGGTGACCCGTACGGCGGACACGGGGGTCCCGGCGGGCACGCAACCGCAGGTCGGCGCATGTTCCGAGCGGTCGGCCCGGAAGCCGATTAAACGATCCGTTACTGATCCTTTACCCACCGGCTCCGCAACTCGCGCCCCCCTCCGAGCGGTTGTCACGACGTACTCAGCCGCTACCGCTTAGGAGCAACATGTCCCTCCCCCTGACCCGTCGGATCGCCCGTGCCGCGCTGCTCCTCGCAGCCGGGGCAGCGCCCGTGGTCGGTGCGGCCGGCGCGGCCAGCGCCGCGGGCCTGGAGTCCGTGCCGCAGCTGGGCGCGCTCACCGCGCCGGACGCGACGGTCGCCGCCGCGGGCGACACCGCGACCGATGTCGTCCCCGCCTCGACCCTGCCGGCGCCCGCGCCCGCCGACGAGGTGACCGGCGCCGCGGGCAGCCTGCTTGCCGGGCTCCCGCTCGCCGGTGGCGGGCTGCCGGGCGGCGGCCTCCCCGGCGGCCTCCCGGCCGGGCTGCCCGGCCTCGGCTAGCAGCCGCCGCCTTGAAACGCCGAGGGGCCCGGGAGCACGAACTCCCGGGCCCCTCGGGCTGTCCTGCGGCTGGGTCGACAGGCCCTAGGGCGCCAGCCGCTTGACCGCCGCCGCGACGCGCTCGTCCGTGGCCGTGAAGGCGACGCGGACGAAGTGCGCGCCCGCCTCGCCGTAGAAGTCGCCCGGCGCGACCAGGACGCCGAGCTCGGCCAGGTGGGCGACCGTGTCCCAGCAGGGCTCGTCCCGGGTCACCCACAGGTACAGGCTGGCCTCGCTGTGCTCGACCCGGAAGCCGTGCGCCTCCAGGGCCGCTCGCAGGGCCGCGCGGCGGTCCGCGTAGCGCACCCGCTGCTCCTCGACGTGTACGTCGTCGCCGAGGGCCGCCACCGTGGCCGCCTGCACGGGGGCCGGGGTCATCATGCCGCCGTGCTTGCGGATCTGGAGCAGCTCGCCCAGGACTTCGGCGTCACCGGCGATGAAGGCCGCCCGGTAGCCGGCCAGGTTGGACCGCTTGGAGAGCGAGTGGACGGCGACGATGCCCTCGTACGAGCCGCCGCAGACCTCGTCGTCCAGGACGGAGACGGGCTCGGCTTCCCAGCCCAGTTCCAGGTAGCACTCGTCGCTGAAGATCAGGATTCCGTGCTCGCGCGCCCAAGCCACGATCCGTACGAGCTCCTCCTTGGGGAGGACCTTGCCGGTGGGGTTGGACGGGGAGTTGAGCCACAGCAGCTTCACGCGGGCCGGGTCGAGATCGGTGGTGGGGTCGTCGTAGACCACCGGCTCGGCGCCGCACAGCCGCGCGCCGACCTCGTACGTCGGGTAGGCCAGCCGGGGGTACGCGACCTGGTCCCCGGCGCCCAGGCCCAGCTGGGTGGGCAGCCAGGCCACCAGTTCCTTGGAGCCGACGACCGGCAGGACGTTGCGGTGCCCGGCGGCGCTCGCGCCGAGGCGGCTGCGCACCCAGCCGGTGATCGCGTCGCGCAGGGCGGGGGTGCCCCACACCGCGGGGTAGCCCGGGGAGTCCGCGGCCTCGATCAGGGCGCGCTGGATCAGCTCCGGCACCGGGTCGACGGGGGTGCCGACGGAGAGGTCGACGATCCCGTCCGGGTGGGCCGCCGCCGTCGCCTTGTACGGCTCCAGCTTGTCCCAGGGGAAGACGGGGAGACGGGCTGAGACTGCGGCCACGTGGTGCTCTCGCTTTCCGGGTGTTCCGTGCTTTCCAGGGTTTTGTCGTACAAACACCTCGGTCCCGTGCGGCTGTGAGCCGTACGGGACCGAGGGACGCGCGTGGGGCGGTACCCGACCGTCAGTGGCTCGGGTTGATGTCCGCCGGAAGCGCTGCGATGAAGGGGTGGTCGCGCTCGATCAGGCCGAGCTTGGAAGCACCACCGGGCGAACCGAGCTCGTCGAAGAACTCGACGTTCGCCTTGTAGTAGTCCTTCCACTCCTCCGGAGTGTCGTCCTCGTAGAAGATGGCCTCGACCGGGCAGACCGGCTCACACGCACCACAGTCGACGCACTCGTCCGGGTGGATGTACAAGGACCGCTGGCCCTCGTAGATGCAGTCGACGGGGCACTCTTCGATGCATGCCTTGTCCTTGACGTCGACACAAGGCTCCGCGATGACGTAGGTCACGCTCTCGTTCCTCCTCATAAGGGCTTTCCATATCGCGCGGGAGCGCGGCGTCGTCGATGCCCGCCTCTAGTATCTCCGTTCCCGGGCACGATCCGAACAGGAGGGGCGGACAGAGCTGTGGAAATCACTGCCGGTGGACGGCTGGAGATCCGGATTACACCCGCTGACGTGGGTAAACGTGTCTCTGTGCGACAGGTGGAGCGCGGCTCGACCGGGAGCCCCTCTTTCACGGACACCGTAGGGGTTCTCACATCCTGGAACGCGGGTGTGGTGACGATCACACGAAAGACCGGTGAGTCGGTCCGCATCGCGGAATCCTTGCTGGTGGCGGGCAAGGTCGTACCGGCCGCTCCGGCCCGCCGCAGGGGTCCCGCGGCCTCCTTCGAGGAGCTCGCGCGGGTCTGCGCACGGTCCTGGGTGCCGCTGGAGAGCGAGCCGCTGGGCGAGTGGACGCTGCGCGCGTCCGGCGGATTCACCCGCCGGGCCAACTCCGTGCTGCCGCTCGGCGATCCCGGTGCCCCGCTGGACGATGCACTCGCGCGGGTGACCTCCTGGTACGCGCGGAGGGATCTTCCGGCCTACGTCCAGACCGCCACGGGGGCCGCGGGCACGCAGGAGCTGCTGTGCGCGGAGCTGGAGGACCGGGGCTGGGTCCGCGAGGTGTCGGCGCTGGTGCAGGTCGGCGGGCTGGCGGCGGTGGGCGACCTGGACGTGGACGATGCCGTGGTCGCGGGCGTACGGCTGACCCGTACTCCGGACGAGGACTGGCTCTCCCGCTACGGGCGGGTGAAGGATCCCGGGACCGCACGCCGGGTGCTGGTGGCGGGGCCGTCGGTGTGGTTCGCGGCGGTGCCCGGCCAGGCGATCGGGCGGCTCGTGGTCGACGGCCGCTGGGCCGGGTTCGGTGCCGTCGAGGTCGACCCGGTGCACCGGCGGCGCGGCCTCGCCTCGGCCGTGATGGCGGCGCTGGCGCGGCGCGCGCTGGAGGAGGGCGCGTCGGCGGCCTGGCTCCAGGTGGAGAGCGACAACGCCGGGGCGCGGGCGCTGTACGAGGGGATGGGCTTCGGGACGCACCACTCCTACCACCACTACCGCCGGGCGGCGGTGTGACCTCGCCCTGGCGGGAGCGGTTCGCCGCCGAGGCGCGGGCGGAGCGGCCCGACCTGGCCGCGCTGTGTCTGCTGCTGGCGGCGGAGGGGGACCCGGAGCTCGACGAACGGGCCATGGACTGGGCGCAGATCGAGCTGGACCGGCTGGCGGGGATGCTGCCGTACGGGCTGCGGGGCGCGCGTGCGTGGGCTTCGGCGGTGAGTGAACTGCTGGGCGGGCGGCTGGGCTTCCACGGCACGCCGGCCGACTACGACAAGCTCTCGTCCTCGCTGCTGCACGAGGTGCTGCGGCGGCGCCGGGGACTGCCCATCCTGCTGTCCGTGGTCTGGCTGGAGGTGGCCCGGCGGGCCGGGGCTCCGGTGTACGGGCTGGCCCTGCCGGGGCACTTCGTGGTGGGCTTCGGGGATCCGGAGGAGGGCGTGGTCGTCGACCCCTTCGCGGGGGGCGCCTCGCTGGGCGCGGGTCCGGCGGAGCTGGCGGCGGGGCCGCGGACCGCGGCGCGCACGATGGACATCGTCCTGCGGATCCTGAACAACATCCGGGCGTGGGCCTCGTCGCGGCCCGAGCACTCGGGGGTGGCGCTGTGGGCGCTGGACCTGGCGCTGCTGCTGCCTTCGCATCCTGCGGCGTTGCGGTACGAGCGGGCGAAGCTGCTGGTGGAGCGGGGGGAGTTCGCGGCGGGGGCGGCGGAGATGGAGTCCTACGCGGTGGTCGTGGACGTGATCGATCCGCCGTCCGCCGTGCGGATTCGCGCGGAGGCGATGGCCGCGCGGGCGCTGCTGAACTAGCCCGGCTGCGGGTGTTCCGCTGCGCGGGGCTGAGTCCCCGCGGCGCCCCTTGCCGCTGCGCGGGGCCAGGTCCCCTACCCGCCCTTCCGCCGTTCCCCGGGGCTCCGCCCCGGACCCCGCACCTCAAACGCCGGCGGGGCTGAATTTGGCTGATGTGACGGCGGAGCCCCTCCCCCGGGTTCGGGGAGGGGCTCCGCCGTCAGGGTCGTGGTCAGCTCGGGTTGGTGGGGATGACCGCGGTGCGCTCGGCGGTCGTCTTGCCGCGCAGGGCCTTGCCGAGGACTCCGGCGACGTCCTGCGGGGTGACGGCGGTCTTCTCGCCGGTGCCGCGCATGATGAGGACGCCGTCGAAGGTGTTCCCGTAGGCCGTCTTGAGGGCTTCCAGGTCGTACTTCTCGACGAGGTGGCCGTCGACGACCTGCATGCTCAGGATCTTCGGCAGGGACTTGGCGCCCAGCGGGATGGACTTGGTGCCCGCCTTGACGAGGACCGACGCCGACATCGCGGGCTGCGCGAAGTCCTTCATGGCACGGTCCAGTTCGGACTGGTCGACGACCGGGTCCTTGGTGGCGACCGGGAGGGCGACCGGGGCGGCCTGGCCGGTGGCGACCATGTCGTGGAAGGCCTTGGTGACCAGGCTGACGGAGCCGTCCACGTCGAGCGTGGAGCCGGGCTTGCCGGGGACGGCGACGGCCTTGCCGGTGTCGAAGGTGATGGTGCCCTCGGTGGCGGAACCGGCGGTGCCGGCCAGCTCCTGGAGGGCGACCCGCAGCTTCTCGTCGTCGGTGGGCAGGACGGCCTCGGCCTTGCGCTCGCTGCCGAAGAGCGAGCCGATGACCGTGACGGGGTTGTAGTCGCTGCCCGCCGCGTTGCGGACGGTGGTCTGGCTGTCCAGGCTCAGGCCGGCCTTTTCGGGCTTCAGCTCGACCGTCTTGCCGCCGACGGTGAGCTGGAGCGGGGCGGCGGCGCGGTTGCCGAAGGACGTCTGGAGCTTGGCGACGGCCTCGTCGCGGCTGCCGCTGATGTCGACGCCCATGACGGTGGTGCCCTTGGGGACGTCGGAGTGGTTGAGGAGCAGGCCGGCTCCGTAGGCCACGCCGCCCAGCACGAAGAGGGCTCCGCCGAGGAGGACCACCTTGTTGCGGCCCTTCTTGGCGGGCCGGGCCGGGGCGGGCGCGGTTGCCTTGGGCTTGGCCTTGTTCGCGGGCGCCGGGGTGGGCGCGGGCTGCGGGTATCCGGCGGCGTCCAGCTCGGGGCCGGGCCAGCTCGGCTCCTGCGTCCCGCCGACCGGTACGGAGCCCAGCGCGGGCCCGCCGGTCGGTCCGTCGGGGCCGCGGCCGCTGCCGGGCCATGCGGGGGCGGGCGGGACCGGGGCGATCAGGGCCTTGGCGACGGGACCGGTGGTGGGGCCGGAGCCGTAGTCGACTCCGGCTCCGGGGCCGGGCTGCGGCGCGGGCGGTCCGGCGGGACCGGGGCCCTGCGTGGGGCCCGCGGGGCCGCCCGTACGGGGACCACCGGGTCCGGCGGGCGGCGCGGGGTAACCGGCGCCCGGCCCGGTGCCGACGCCGGGGCCGCCGGGGCCGGGGCCCATCGGCGCACCGGGGCGCGGCCCTGGCGGGCCCTGGGCGAAGCCCTGCTGCGGGGGCCCGTCGAAGCGCGGGCCGCCGGCCTGGGCCGGGGCGGGGCCGGGACCACCGCGGCCGGGACCCATCGGAGCACCCTGGCCGGGACCAATAGGTGCACCGGGGCCGGGGCCCATAGGTGCACCGGGGCCGGGACCCATCGGAGCACCCTGGCCGGGACCCATGGGTGCACCGGGGCCGGGACCCATCGGCGCGCCAGGGCCGGGGCCCATCGGCGCGCCAGGGCGCGGCCCTGCCGGGCCCTGGGCGAAGCCCTGCTGCGGGGGCCCGTCGAAGCGGGGGCCGCCGGCCGGAGCCGGAGCCGGTCCGCGTCCCGGGGCCGGAGCCGGGGCCTGCCCCGGGGCGGGCGGGGAGCCCGCCTTGCGCGGGGCGAACCAGTTGCTGGGCATGCCCTCGCCCGGACCCGGCTCCGGCGCGGCCGGCGGGGCGACGGGCTCGGGCGCCTGCCCGGCCTCGGCTTCGGCTTCGGGCATGGTCTGACGTACGACCACGGGCGGAATCGGCCGCGAACCCGGGATGTTGATCCGGATCCGGGTCGTCAGCTGGGTCTCCGTCTTCGGCCCGTCGGAATCGGGCGTGGACGGCTTCGCGGGCGGTGCGGTCACTGAACTCTCCTCCGGAATGGTCGCCGCGCCCGGACGGGGGGGCACTGCCGTGGTCGGATACTGGCCTGATCCGTACGGAGCCGCACCCGAGGGGTGGGCGGCTCCGCCGGGCCCGTTGGGCCCGGGGGACGGACTGTCAGTATCACGACTCAAAGCAGGTTCTCCCGATCGGCTCCGCCGCCCGTCATAGCGTGCGCGGGCAGCTCGGCGGCCGGTCCACCATACTGGCCACCGCCCGCGCGCACCCGGCCGCCGGGAACGAAGGGTTCCCCTTGACCTCCTGCGCGCCCCCTCCGCACCCCTCCTGAGCACCTGTCGCCCGGCCTCCGGAGGTCCGTGGACGCAGCGGCCGAGCCGCTCGTCAAGGCGTCGCGCGCGTCCGACGCCGCGTCACTTGGCGTTCCTGGCGGCCGAAAGCGGCCGGTCCTCCGGGAGGTTCATCGTGGCGCACATCACAGCAAGCACCACTCCACCCAAAAGGTAGACGTACATGCCGATTCCGGACGAACCGAGCAGGAAGTCCCCCTCCGGCCGGGGCACGCCGAGGATCACGTAGGAGAGGAACCAGCCACCCGTGGCCGCTCCGACTCCGATGCCGGTGCCCAGGGCGATCCGGCCACCGAGGAACAGGCCGAAGAGCGCGAGGAGCGCCAGCGCCAGTCCGCCCGGGAACCACAGGTCGACGACGAGCCAGCCGGCGACGCCGACCAGCACCCCTGCCACCAACAGGCCCAGCAGGGCGCCGATCCGCCCCGCGTTCCACGCGCCGGTCATGCCCGCACCCCCGCGAAGAGGTCGCGCTCGCGCTCGCCCGCCGGGACGCCCGGCCTGCCCACGGCCAGCTCGTAGTACTCGTGGGTGAACAGCGGCTGCGCCAGGTCGTTGGAGAGCGCGAAGAAGGGCCCGTCCACCGCGATCTGGGTGGCATGGGCGCGCATCGCGGCGGTCTTGGCGGCCACGAACGCCTGCTCGGCGGCCTCGTCCCCGCCGATCTCGGCGGTGATCCGCTCGTCGGCCACCACGCCCGGCACGTCGTCCGGCGTGGCCGGCGCCGGGAAGGGCACCTCGCTCCCGGCCTCGTGCAGCCGGGCGAAGCCCTCCTCGACGACCGTGCGCGGGACGCGGTTCCAGTAGAGCTTCTCGATGGCGTGCGGTGCGCCGAGGTCCCGGCGGTACGCGGGTTCCGCGGCCAGTTCGGCGGCGCGGGTGGCGACGCGGTGGGCCTGGATGTGGTCGGGGTGGCCGTAGCCGCCGTCCGGGTCGTAGGTGACGAGGACCTGGGGGCGCAGTTCGCGGATCACCTCTACGAGGTACCCCGCCGCCTCGTCCACGTCGGCGGACCAGAAGGCGCCGGGCCGGTGGTTCTGTTCGGCGCCCATCATCCCGGAGTCCCGGAAGCGGCCGGGGCCGCCGAGGAACCGGTGGTCGGCGACGCCCAGTTCCCGCATGGCCTCGGCGAGCTCGCCGATGCGGTGGGCGCCGAGGGAGTCCTCGCGGTCGGCCGTCAGGTGGGCGAGGTCGGGCGGGATGACCTCACCCTCCTCGCCGAGGGTGCAGGTCACCAACGCGACATGGACGCCCTCGGCCGCGTACTTGGCCATGGTGACGCCGTTGTTGATCGACTCGTCGTCCGGGTGCGCGTGCACGAGCAGGAGCCGACGGGCGGGAAGACCGTTCATGGCACCAGCCTACGAGGACCCGCCACCCGGAACCCCACACGGCGACCCCTGCAGCGCCTAGAACTTGAGGCCGCTGATCATGCTCGCCACGTTGTTGGTCAGCTGAGAGAGCGTCGGAGCCACGGTCGAGCTCGCCAGATAGAAGCCGAGCAGTACACAGACCACTGCGTGACCCGCCTTCAGGCCCGATCGCCGGACCAGCAGGAAGACGACGACTGCCAGCAGCACCACGGCCGAGATCGATAGTGCCACGGCGTTTCACCTCCACGTCGAGCGGACATCGGGTTCGCGTACTCGCAACTCGGTGCTCGGCAGAGTCATACCCACCGTGCGCTACGGATCATAACTATCCGTACCCCGACATCGATCGATTCCGGCAGCACGAGGGGCGCATGCCGCGCACGTCCGGGGTCACAGGAGTGCCGGCCGGGGAAGCTGTACGCCTCCCCGGCCGGCTGTCGGCACCCGCACGGCCGCACGGGATCAGGCTGCCCGGCCCAGATCTCGGGACAGAAACGGTCAAGTTGCCTGCATGTAAACCGAGTTGCCGGTCGACCGGGCGCCGTTCACAGCTGTGGCGAGAAATGAGCGGTACCGGGGCCCGTGGCTCACTCCTTGGTCGGCGGTCCCGACGGCGATCCCGATGGCGGTCCCGGCTGCGGTCCCGGCTGCGGTCCCGACGGCGGTCCCGGCGGAAGGACGGCCCGCTCGGATGCGAAATGGCACGCCGAGGGGTGGGCCGTCGGGCCGCCCGGGAGGAAGGCCGGGATCTCCAGGAGCGGGACCTCCGACGCGCAGCGCGCCTCGGCCTTCCAGCAGCGGGTGCGGAAGCGGCAGCCCGAGGGCGGGTTGGCCGGGGAGGGCACGTCGCCGGAGAGGATGATCCGGTCGCGGCCCGCGCGGGCCTCCGGGTCGGGAACCGGAACGGCGGAGAGCAGCGCCTGGGTGTACGGGTGGGTGGGGTGGTCGTAGATCTGGGTGTCGGTGCCGATCTCGACGATCCGGCCCAGGTACATGACGCCGACCCGGTCGGAGATGTGGCGGACGATCGAGAGGTCGTGCGCGATGAACACGTAGGAGAGGTTGAACTCGTCCTGGAGGCGCTCCAGGAGGTTGACCACCTGGGCCTGGACGGAAACGTCGAGGGCGGAGACGGGCTCGTCGGCGACGATGATCTCGGGCTGGAGGGCGAGGCCGCGGGCGATGCCGATGCGCTGGCGCTGGCCGCCGGAGAACTGGTGCGGGTACCGGTTGATGTACTCCGGGTTGAGTCCGACCACGTCCAGGAGCTCCTGGACCTTGCGGCGGCGGTCGCCCTTGGGGGCGACCTCGGGGTGGATCTCGTAGGGCTCGCCGATGATGTCGCCGACGGTCATGCGCGGGTTCAGCGAGGTGTAGGGGTCCTGGAACACCATCTGGATGTTGCGGCGCACGGCCTTCAGGGCGCGGCCGGACAGCTTGGCGAGGTCCTCGCCCTTGTACGTGATCGAGCCCGCCGTCGGCCGTTCGAGGTTGACCAGCATCTTGGCGACGGTGGACTTGCCGCAGCCCGACTCCCCGACGATGCCGAGGGTTTCGCCGGCCCGCAGGTCGAAGGAGACGCCGTCGACGGCCTTCACGGCGCCGACCTGCTTCTTGAAGAGGACGCCCTGGGTCAGCGGGTAGTGCTTCACCAGATCCTCCACCACGAGGATGGACTCAGCCACCGAGGCACTCCTTCCAGAAGAAGCACGCACTGGCGCGGTCCGGTCCGACCTCGGCCAGCGGCGGTACGTCGGTGCGGCAGACGGCCCGGGCCATCGGGCAGCGCGGGTTGAAGGCGCAGCCGGGCGGGATGGCGAGCAGGTTGGGCGGCAGACCCTTGATGGCGTAGAGCTCCTGGCCCTTCTGGTCCAGCCGCGGGATGGAGTCCAGCAGGCCGCGGGTGTACGGGTGCGCGGGGTTCTTGTAGATCTCGTGGACGGGGGCCGCCTCGACGATCCGGCCGGCGTACATGACCGCGATCTTGTCGGCGACGTCGGCGACGACGCCGAGGTCGTGGGTGATCAGGATCAGGCCCATGTTCAGCTCGCGCTGGAGCTCCGCGAGCAGGTCCATGACCTGGGCCTGCACGGTGACGTCCAGGGCCGTGGTCGGCTCGTCCGCGATGATGAGCGAGGGTTCCAGGGCCATCGCCATGGCGATCATGATGCGCTGGCGCATGCCCCCGGAGAACTGGTGCGGATAGTCCCCCACCCGCTCCCGCGCCGCCGGGATCTTCACCCGGTCCATCAGCTCGACGGCCTTGGCCCGGGCGTCCTTGCGGGACATCCCGCGGTGGACCTCGTACATCTCGCCGAGCTGCGCGCCGACGCTCAGGACCGGGTTGAGGGAGGACAGGGCGTCCTGGAAGATCATGGCCATCTCGGCGCCGCGGATCTTCCTGCGCTCCTCCTCCTTCATCTTCAGCAGGTCCCGGCCCTTGAAGAGGATCTCGCCGCCCGCGATGCGGCCCGGGGGCATGTCGAGGATGCCCATGACGGCCTGGGCGGTGACCGACTTGCCGGAGCCGGACTCGCCGAGCACGGCGAGGGTCTCGCCTTCGGCCACGGAGTAGTTGACCCCGTTGACGGCCTTGGCGACTCCGTCCTGCGTCTTGAATTCCACGTGCAGATCGCGCACTTCGAGCAGCATGTGCGGGGCTCCTCAGCGCAGCTTGGGGTCGAGGGCGTCGCGCACCGCGTCGCCGAGCATGATGAACGCGAGCACGGTCACGCTGAGCGCGCCCGCCGGGTAGAGCAGCATGTGCGGGGCGTTGCGGATCTGGGAGGCGGCGTTGGAGATGTCGATGCCCCAGGAGACCGTCGGCGGGCGCAGGCCGACGCCGAGGAAGGACAGGGTGGCTTCCAGGGCGATGTAGGTGCCGAGCGCAATGGTGGCGACCACGATGACGGGTGCGATGGCGTTGGGCGCCACGTGCCGCAGCAGCATCCGGCCGTTGCCGGCGCCGAGTGCCCGCGCGGCCTGGACGTAGTCGTTCTGTTTGGCGGTGATGACCGAGCCGCGGGCGATGCGGGCCAGTTGGGGCCAGCCGAGCAGCACGATGAAGCCGACGACGGGCCAGACGGTGGTGCTGGTGACCACGGACAGGAAGACCAGGCCGCCGAGGACCACGGGGATGCCGAAGAAGATGTCGGCGACCCGGGAGAGCAGGGCGTCGCCCCAGCCGCCGAAGAACCCGGCGAGCCCGCCGAGCGCGGAGCCGAGGAGGGCCGCGCCGAGGGTGGCGCAGATGCCCACGGTGATGGAGGCGCGGGCCCCGTAGACGGTGCGGGTGTACACGTCGCAGCCCTGGGTGTCGTAGCCGAAGGGGTGGCCCGGGGAGGAGCCCTGCTGCGATTTGGACAGGTCGCACTGGAGCGGGTCGCCGCTCGCGATGAGCTGGGGCCAGATGGAGATGACCACGAGGAAGAGGATCAGCAGGGTGGAGACGAGGAAGACGGGGTTGCGGCGCAGTTGGTGCCAGGCGTCGGACCACAGCGAGCGGGCCTTCGCCTGCGGGCCTGCGGGGGCTCCCCCGAGCTCCTTCTCCAGCGACTCCCCCTCTTCCAGGGCGAGATCCATGGCGCCCCCCTGGCCGGTGGGGGCGATGGACTCGTGGGGGCCGGGTCCCAGCGGATCGTAGCCGGCGCGCTCGGGGTCGGGCTCAGGCATAACGGATCCTCGGGTCCAGGACCGCGTAGAGCAGGTCGACGAGCAGGTTCGCCAGCAGGAAGACGATCACGAGGATGGTCACGAAGCCGACCACCGTCGGGGAGTTGTTGCGCAGGATGCCCTGGTAGAGCTGGTAGCCGACCCCGTGGATGTTGAAGATCCGCTCGGTGACGATGGCTCCGCCCATCAGGGCGCCGATGTCGGTGCCGATGAAGGTGACCACGGGGATCAGCGAGTTGCGCAGCAGGTGGCGGGTGACGACCCGGCGCCGGGGCAGGCCCTTGGCCACGGCGGTGCGGACGTAGTCGGCCTTGACGTTCTCGGCGATGGAGGTCCGGGTGAGCCGGGTGACGTAGGCGAGGGAGACCAGCGCGAGCACGATGCCGGGCAGGATCAGCTCGTTGAAGGGGGCGTCCGGGGAGACGGTGGGCCGTACCCAGCCCCATTTGACGCCGAAGAGGAACTGGAGCAGGTAGCCCGTCACGAAGGTGGGCACCGAGATCACCACGAGGGTGAGGACCAGCACGCTGCTGTCGATGGACTTGCCGCGCTTGAGGCCGCTGATCACGCCGAGGGTGATGCCGACGACGATCTCGATGGCGATCGCGACGATGGTCAGGCGCAGGGTCACCGGGAAGGCCGAGGCCATGAGTTCGGTGACCTTCTGGCCGTTGAAGGCGGTGCCGAAGTCGCCTTGGAAGATCTGGCCCATGTAGTGCAGGTACTGCTTCCACAGGGGCTGGTCGAGGTAGAGGTCCTTGCGGATGCGCGCGGCGGTGGCGGGGTCCGGGGCCTTGTCGCCGAAGAGGGCGGCGACCGGGTCACCGAGGGCGTACACCATGAAGAAGATCAGGAACGTGCTGCCGATGAACACGGGGATCATCTGGAGCAGTCGCCGGATCACATAACGTCCCATGGACTGCTCCAGGTTCGATCCGCGAGAGGGGTCAGCTGACCTTGATCTGGTCGTACACCGGGACGCTGAACTGGTTGAGCGCCACCTCGGAGATGCGCTCCGAGTGGCCCGCGCTGCCGTTCTGGTACCAGAGCGGGATCGACGGCATCTGGGCGGCGAGGATCTTCTGCGACTCCTGGAACGTGGCCGTCGCCTTGGCGGCGTCGCTCTCCCGGTTGGCCTCGTCGATGAGCTTGTCGAACTCCGGGTTGCTGAACTTGCCGTAGTTCGAGGAGGCCCCGGTGTAGTACAGCGGCTCCAGGAAGTTCTGGATCAGCGGGTAGTCGGCCTGCCAGCCGGAGCGGAACGGGCCGGTCAGCTTGAAGCTGCTCTGCTGGTTCCTGAAGTCGGCGAAGGTGCCTACGGGGTTGACGGTGCAGACCGGGCCCTCGCCCAGGGCGTTGTTGACGCTGTTGCAGACGGCGTCCATCCAGTCGCGGTGCGAGCCGGTGTCCACGTTGGACGTCAGGGTGACCTTGCCGCCGGGCAGTCCGCCGGCCTCCTGGATGAGCTTCTTGGCCTCGGTGGGGTTGAAGGAACAGGCCTCGCCGCAGGCGGTGGCGGAGAAGCCGCCCTTGTCGCCGAGGGCCGGTGAGGTCCAGTCCTTGGCCGGGGTGCGGGTCTCGCGGAAGATCTGCTTGGTGATCTCGTCGCGGTTGATCGCCATGGAGATGCCGCGGCGGACCTTCTCCATGCCCTCCTTGCTCCACTGCGGGTCGTACAGCGGGAAGGTGAGGGTCTGGATGATCAGGGCCGGCTGGTTGATGTAGCGGTCGCCGAGGTCGTTCGCGACGTTCTTCAGCTGCTGCGCCGGGATGTCGTCGACCAGGTCGAGGTTGCCGGAGATCAGGTCGGTGTAGGCCGTGTTGTTGTCGGTGTAGACCTTCAGGTCCACTCCGCCGTTGACCGCCTTGTCCTCACCTGCGTACGCGTCCCACTTGCGCAGCTTCATGCCGGTGCCCTTGGTGTACGAGTCCACCGTGTAGGGGCCGTTGCCGACGGGCTTCTTCAGCCAGGCCTCGTGATCGGTGAAGAAGGCCTTGGGCAGGGGGGAGAACGCCTGGTAGCCGAGGGTCTCGGGCCAGGTGGAGAACTTCTCCTTGAGGGCGACCGTGAAGGTCTTGGGGTCCTTGACGACCAGGCCGGACATGGTCTTGGCCTTGGGGTCGCCCTTCTCGGGGTGGACGTCCGCGTAGCCGACGATGTCGGAGAAGAAGGGCGAGTTGTTCTGCTTCTTCGTGACGTCCGCGCCGTAGTTCCAGGCGTCCACGAAGGACTGCGCGGTGACGGGCTCGTCGTTGCTGAACTTCCAGCCGTCCTTCAGCGTGATCGTGAAGTTCTGGCTGTCGGTGGTCTCGATCTTCTCGGCGAGGAAGTTCTTCGCCTCGCCGGTCTTGGGGTCGTACCGCTTGAGCCCCCGGAAGATCATGTCGAGGACCTTGCCGCCCTGGACCTCGTTGGTGTTGGCGGGCTCCAGCGGGTTCTGCGGGTCACCCCACGAGGAGCTGACGATTCCCGCATCGCCGCCTCCGCCGCTGTCGCTTCCGCCGCCGCAGGCGGTCGCCGCGAGGGCGACGGCCGCCGCACATGCGGCCCACTTGGCGTGGGTGGCTCCGCGCATGGAGTGCCTCCTCATGGATCCCAAGACTCACTTAGGGCCCAATGTCACCCTATGTGGGGCCCCACACACTCCTGGTTGGACCGATTGCACCCTCGCGCCCCCCGCCTGTCACCCCTGCGAGTGCAAAGCGGGGGCTCCCGGCGCGGGGTCACAGCGTCAGCTCCCAGGTGTCCACCGCGTGGTGCGTCGTCATGCCGTGCGCCTCGTACAGCGCGAGCGCTCCGGTGGTGTTGCCCGTGTCCACGCCGAGGCCCAGGGTGGCGCGGCCGCGGGCGGCGTAGGCGGCGAAGCAGTGGCGCAGCAGGAAGCCGCCGACGCCCCGGCCGCGGGCCTGCGTCCGTACGCCGAGGTGGCTGAGCCAGCCCATGCTGGTGCGGTCGTCGCGGGTGAGCAGGACTCCCGCGTCGCCCAGTTCGGGCAGGCTCGCGATCCACACCAGCGACCAGTCCAGGCCCCGGCCGTCGATGTGGTCGAGCCAGGGCTCGTACGGGCGCTCCACGTGCCCGAAGTGGTCCGCGAAGGTCTCCTCGATCAGGCCGTGGGCGCGCCGGCGCTCGCTCTCGTCACCGTCGCAGGGGCGAAGGGTGAGCCCGGCGGGCGGGGCCGGGGGCGTGTCGGCGGGGCCCAGCGGGCGGGTCAGCACCCGGTGGCTGCGCACCGTGCGGTAGCCGCGGCCGGGCAGCAGGCCGGGGTCGAGGGTGCGCCCGCCGCTCGGCGCGAGCCACAGGAAGGAGCGCGGGGCTCCGGCGGTGAGTTCGCGGGCCCTGGCCTCGACCCGCTCCAGCAGCCGGACGGCGGCCTCGCGGCGGCCCGGCAGGACCCGGAAGTGGCAGTCGGCCCGGCCGGGGCCGGAGTCGGCCCACACCAGGGCGTAGCCGAGGAGCCGGCCGCTCTGGAAGGCGAGGAAGGAGTCGGCTTCCAAGTCGACGTCGGGGTGGTGCAGATCGGCCTCGACGGCGCCGAGGTCGGTCTCCGGGCGGCCGATCTCGATCCGGTCGATGGCGTTGAGGAGCCCGCAGATGTCCCCGGCGTCGGAGGGCCCGGCGGGCCGTACGGTGAGCATGCGGGCCATCAGACCATGCCGGCCGTCGGGGCGCCGTCAGCGGGCGAGGGCGCACCCCCCGCCCTGCGGACGCCCGCTCCCCGGACGCCCGGCGCGCGCATCCCCGCGCCGCGGACGGCCGCCCGCGGACGCCCGGCGCGAAACACCAGGGCGCCCGCCGCCGGAAAGGATCCGGTGACGGGCGCCCTGGGGTGTCGCTTCGGGGAGGTCAGACGGCCAGGACGGCCTTCTCCTCGGCGAAGTGGCAGGCCGACTCGTGCGCGGCCAGGGACTTGACTCCCTTGAACCGCTCCGGAATGGCGAGCAGCGGCTCCTCCACGGAGCACTTCTCCTCGGCCTTCCAGCAGCGGGTCCGGAAGCGGCAGCCCGACGGCGGGTTGGCCGGCGAGGGGACGTCACCGGTGAGGATGATCCGCTCGCGGCCCTCGCGGGCGGCCGGGTCCGGCACCGGCACCGCGGAGAGCAGCGCCTGGGTGTACGGGTGGGTCGGGTGCTCGTAGATCTGCTCGTCGGTGCCGATCTCGGCCATCTTGCCGAGGTACATGACGCCGACGCGGTCCGAGATGTGCCGGACGATCGAGAGGTCGTGCGCGATGAAGATGTAGGAGAGGTTGAACTCCTCCTGCAGCTTCTCCATCAGGTTGATGACCTGGGCCTGCACCGACACGTCGAGCGCGGAGACCGGCTCGTCGCAGATGATGATCTCCGGGTTGAGCGCGAGGCCGCGGGCGATGCCGATGCGCTGGCGCTGGCCGCCGGAGAACTGGTGCGGGTACCGGTTGATGTACTCCGGGTTGAGACCGACGACGTCCAGGAGCTCCTGCACCTTGCGGCGCCGGTCGCCCTTGGGGGCGACCTCGGGGTGGATGTCGTAGGTCTCGCCGATGATGTCGCCGACCGTCATGCGCGGGTTCAGCGAGGTGTACGGGTCCTGGAACACCATCTGGATGTTGCGGCGCACGGCCTTCAGGGCGCGGCCGGACAGCTTGGTGATGTCCTGGCCCTTGTAGAAGACCTCGCCGGCGGTGGCGCGTTCCAGGTTCATCAGCAGCTTGGCGACGGTGGACTTGCCACAGCCGGACTCGCCGACGATGCCCAGGGTCTCGCCCTGGTACAGGTCGAAGGAGATCCCGTCGACGGCCTTGACGGCGCCGACCTGCTTCTTGAACAGGATTCCCTGGGTCAGCGGGAAGTGCTTGACCAGGCCCCGGACCTGGAGGATCGGCTCCCGCGCGGGGGCGTTGGTGAGCTCAGCCATGGAGCTGCTCCTTCCAGAAGTGGCAGGCGCTGTGACGGCCGGCCAGCTCGCTGCCGTCCTGCTCGCTGACGGGCTGCAGGGCGGGGATCTCGGACCGGCAAATGTCCTGCGCGGCGATGCAGCGCGGGCTGAACGAGCAGCCGGTGGGCAGGCGCAGCAGGTTCGGCGGCAGGCCCTTGATCGCGAAGAGCTCCTGGCCCTTCTGGTCCAGGCGCGGGATCGAGTCCAGCAGGCCCCGGGTGTACGGGTGCGCCGGGCGCTTGTAGATCTCGTGGACCGGGGAGGTCTCGACGATCCGGCCGGCGTACATGACCGCGATCTTGTCCGCGACGTCGGCGACCACGCCGAGGTCGTGGGTGATCAGGATCAGGCCCATGTTCAGCTCGCGCTGGAGCTCTGCGAGCAGGTCCATGACCTGGGCCTGCACGGTGACGTCCAGGGCCGTGGTCGGCTCGTCCGCGATGATCAGGTCGGGCTCCAGCGCGATCGCCATGGCGATCATGATGCGCTGGCGCATACCGCCGGAGAAGTGGTGCGGGTAGTCGTCGACCCGCTGCTTCGCCGCCGGGATCTTGACCTTCTCCATCAGTTCGATGGCCTTGAGCCGGGCGTCCTTCTTCGACATGCCCTCGTGGACGCGGAACATCTCGCCCAGCTGGTAGCCGACGGTGAGCACCGGGTTCAGGGAAGACAGGGCGTCCTGGAAGATCATGGCGATCTTCCGGCCGCGCAGCTTGCGCCGCTCCTCGAAGGACATCTTGAGCATGTCCTGGCCGCGGAAGAGGATCTCGCCCTGCGGGATCTTGCCGGGGGGCATGTCGAGGATGCCCATGATGGCCTGGGCCGTCACGGACTTGCCGGAGCCGGACTCGCCGAGCACGGCGAGGGTCTCGCCGGCGCTCACCGAGTAGTTGACGCCGTTGACTGCCTTGGCGACACCGTCACGGGTGTGGAACTCGACGTGCAGGTCGCGCACTTCGAGGAGCGGCGTCTGCGGGTCCCCGTCACGCGGGGAGGGAAGGCTGGAGGTGTTGTCCATGGTGATCACTTACGCCCTCCTCAGCGCAGCTTGGGGTCGAGGGCGTTGCGGACCGCTTCGCCGAGCATGATGAAGGCGAGGACGGTGATGCTGAGCATGATCGAGGGGTACAGCAGGATGTGCTGGGCCACTCGGATCTGCGAAGCACCGGCGGAGATGTCCACGCCCCACGAGATGGTCGGCGACGCGAGGCCGAGACCCAGGTAGGACAGGGTGGCCTCCGCCGCGATGTAACCGCCGAGCGCGATCGTGGAGACCACGATCACCGGGGCCATGGCGTTCGGCAGGATGTGCCGGAACAGGATCCGGGTGGTGCCCGCGCCCAGTGCCTTGGCGGCGTGCACGTAGTCCGCCTGCTTCACGGTGATGACCGCGCCGCGCATGACGCGGTTGATCTGCGTCCAGCCGAGGAAGGCCAGGGCGAAGACGACCGTCCACACGGTGCGCTCGGTGAAGGCCTGGAGGACGACCATCGCGCCGAGCAGGAACGGGATGCCGAAGAAGATGTCGGTGACGCGCGACATGATCGCGTCGGTGACGCCGCCGAAGTAGCCGGCGATCATTCCGGTGATGCCGCCGAGCACGGTGACGATCGCGGTCACGGAGATCGCGACGATGACCGAGGCGCGGGTGCCGTAGATGAGGCGCGCGTAGACGCTGCGTCCCTGGCCGTCCCAGCCGAGCCACTCGGGGGATCCGACGGCGCCCAGTTCGGGCTTGCCGAGGAAGTGGTGGACCAGGTCGCCCTTGGTGGGGTCGATGCTGGTGAACCAGCCCGGGAAGGCGGCGATCACGAGGAGTACGAAGATCAGCGCCGAGGATACGACGAAGTACGGGTTGCGACGCAGGTCGGCCCAGGCGTCGCCCCACAGGCTGCGGGCCTTCTCGGCCTTCACCGGCTCCACCGGGGCGCCGGGCGCCGCGGAGGTCTCGGCCGCCACGATGTCGGTCTTGGTCAGATCAGGCATACCGGATCCTCGGGTCCATGACCGCGTAGAGGAGGTCGACGAGCAGGCTGGCTATCAGGTAGACCACGACGAGGACGGTGACGACACCGACCACGGTCTGGCCTTCGCGGCGGACGACCGATTCGTAGATCAGACCGCCGACGCCGTGGACGTTGAAGATGCCTTCGGTGACGAGGGCACCGCCCATCAGGGCGCCGATGTCGGTGCCGAGGAAGGTGACCACGGGGATCATCGAGTTGCGCATGAGGTGCACACCGATGACGCGGCGCTTGGGCAGGCCCTTGGCCACGGCGGTGCGGACGTAGTCGGCGCGCAGGTTCTCGGCCATCGAGGTGCGGGTCAGGCGGGCCACGTAGGCGAGCGAGAGCGAACCCAGCACGATGGCCGGCGCGAGCAGTTCGCCCCAGGTCTCGTCGTTGCTGACGTTCGGTTCGATCCAGCCGAGCTGGAAGGCGAACACCGACTTGACGATGAAGCCGAGGACGAAGACCGGCATCGAGATGATCAGCAGGGTGAGGATCAGGATCAGGTTGTCGGCCAGCTTGCCGGCCTTGAGGCCGGCGACGATCCCGAGGGCCAGGCCCAGGACGATCTCGATCGCGAACGCCAGGAAGGCCAGGCGCAGGGTGACCGGGAAGGCAGCCCCGACCACTTCGGTGATCTCACGTCCACTGCGGATCTGGGACCCGAAGTCGAAGTGGAACAGGATGCCGGTGATGTAGTTCCAGTACTGCTGCCACAACGGCAGGTCCAGGCCGTGCTGGTGGCGCAGTGCGGCCAGCGTTGCGGGGTCGGTGCCCTTGTCCCCGAAAAGTCCGGCCACGGGATCGCCGGGCAGGCTGTACACCATCAAAAAGATGAGCAGGGTCGTCCCGAAGAAGACCGGGATCATCTGGAGCAGTCGTCGTGCGACATAGCGCCCCATCATGCCTCCGTAGAAGATGCGGCAGGCGCAGCCGGACGGGCCCTTTCGCCACGCACGCGCGTGACGGTTCCGTCACTGCGTCGCGAAAGGGCCCCCCGGGCGCTGCATGTAGGCCCGAATGTGGGCCGGCTCCCCGCCGGCCCACATCCGTCGAAAGGAATTACGCGGTAGGACTTACTTCTTGACCTCGACCTGGTCGAGGATCGGGTCGCCGTCCTGGGCGTACTTCACGTTCTGGACCTTCTCGGAGAAGCCCGCGTTGACCTTGTAGTACCAGAGCGGGATGGAAGGCATGTAGTTGACGAGGTCCTTCTCGATGGCCTGGTAGGCCTTCACGGACTCGTCGAGGGTCGCGGCGCTGTCGGCCGCGGCGATCTTGGCGTCGAGCTCGGGGCTGGTGAAGCCACCCTGGTTGCCGCCGGCGCCCGTACGGAACAGGTCGCTGATGAAGTTGGCGTTCACCGGGTAGTCGAGGACCCAGCCGGAGCGGTAGATCGACTTGACCTGCTTGGACTTGCGGGCCTGGAGGTCGGCCTGGAAGTCCGGCTTGGCGTCACCGGTGCACTTGACGCCGGTGGCCTGGGTGATGCTGCCGCAGACGGCCTCGACCCATTCCTTGTGACCGCCATCCGAGTTGAACTGGATGAAGATCTCGTTGTTCGGAACGCCACCGCCCGCGGTGATGAGCTCCTTGGCCTTCGCCGGGTCGAACTTGGTGACGTCACCGGAGCCGGTCGGCGTGTAGCCGAGGACGCCCTTGGCGACCCAGCCGGTCGCCGGCTCACGGGTGCCCTGGAGCACGGTCTTGGTGATGGTGTCGCGGTCGATCGCCATCGACAGGCCCTGGATGACCTTCGGGTCGACCTTCTTCGGGGTCTTCCACTGGTCGGCGTAGTACGCGATGGCCAGCGTCTGGACGGCGGAGTACGCCTGGTCCACGGCGCGGTCACCGAGGTCGGCACGGTAGACCGGGAGGTCCTTCGGGCTGATCTGACGCAGGACGTCGACGTTGCCCGACTTCAGGTCCTCGTAGGCGGTCTCGAGGGTGGTGTAGTTCTTGAGAATCACACCGCCGTTCTTCGCCTTGTCGGTGCCCTTGTAGTCGTCGAAGCGCGTGAGCTCGATCTGCTTCTTGTGCTCCCACGACTTGAACTTGTACGGGCCGTTGCCGACCGGCTTCTCACCGGCGGCCGCGGGGTCCGCGTAGAACGAGGCGGGCAGCGGGGAGAAGACCTCGTAGCCGAGCTTGTACGCGAAGTACGGCACCGCGTTGGCGAGCTCGATGGTGAAGGTGTTCTCGTCGACGATCTTCAGACCCTCGAGAGCCTCGCCGGTGGGCTTGGCGCCCTCGGCCTCGGGGTGCAGGGCCTCGAAGCCCTTGATGTCGGCGAACCAGGACGCGTTGCCCTGCTTGTTGTTGATGTTCGCGGCCCAGTTCCACGCCTTGACGTAGGACTCGGCGGTCACCTTGGTGCCGTCGTGGAAGGTCCAGCCCGGCTTGAGCTTGACGGTCCAGAGCTTGCTGTCCGTGCTGGTGACCGACTCGGCGTTGACGTTGACGATCTTGCCGTCGGCGTCGTAGTCGACCAGCTGGGAGAACAGACCCGACATCGCGATCGAGCCGTTGGACTCCATCGTGTCGGCCGGCTGGAGAAGCTTCTCCGGCTCGCCCACCTCGATCGAGTAGATGCCGTTCGGGTCAACTTCGCCCTTGGCGCCGGCGTTCTTGCCATCGCCGCCGCCACAGGCAGTCGCTGCCAGGGCGACGACAATCGCGCCCGCTACCCACTTGGCGCTCTTGGCACCGCGCATGGGTTTCCTCCTCATGAGTCCACTGTCTGATGTGAAGGACACAGGTGTGCTTCGCCGACACCCCTGACGGCGATAGGACCGGTGTCCCGAGTGTGCTCGTGAGTCGACGCTCCCCACAGCGTGTGACCCATTGACCCGAGCTCAATGGAGCCATCCTCAGGGACTGCTTGACCGTAAACCACACTTAAGTGGTCTCGTTTTCACAACATCGCACTACGGCTAAAACCCGAAATCCGGACAAACAGATAGGAGACAGACATGAACGAAACGGACTGTTAGCTCTTCTTCCGGAGTGTCACGGTCGGTATGCGGACACCGGACCGAAATAATCCGCTTGACAAAAGCGAACAGCCCCCTCCGTCACGGTGTGCGTGACGGAGGGGGCTGTTCATTAAAGCCGTACCGGGCAGGACCCAAGTGTGACCTAGGTCCTACGCGACTACTTGCCGGACTTGGCGCGCGACGCGGTGCGCGAGCGGTCCTTCTGGTCCAGGACGACCTTGCGGATGCGGACGGCCTCCGGGGTCACCTCGACGCATTCGTCGTCGCGGCAGAACTCCAGGGACTGCTCCAGGGAGAGCCTGCGCGGGGGCACCACGTTCTCGGTGTTGTCCGCAGAAGCCGCACGCATGTTGGTGAGCTTCTTCTCCTTGGTGATGTTCACGTCCATGTCGTCGGCGCGCGAGTTCTCGCCGACGATCATGCCCTCGTACACCTCGGTGCCGGGCTCGGTGAACAGGACACCGCGCTCCTGCAGGTTGATCATCGCGAACGGCGTGACCGAACCCGAGCGGTCGGCGACCAGCGAACCGTTGTTACGGGTCACCAGCGGGCCGAACCACGGCTCCAGGCCCTCGTGGATCGAGTGGGCGATGCCCGTACCGCGCGTACCGGTCAGGAACTCGGTACGGAAGCCGATGAGGCCGCGCGACGGGACGACGAACTCCATGCGGACCCAGCCGGAGCCGTGGTTCGACATGTTGTCCATGCGGCCCTTGCGGACGCCCATGAGCTGCGTGACCGCGCCCATGTGCTCCTCGGGGACGTCGACCGTCATGCGCTCGACCGGCTCGTGCACCTTGCCGTTGATCTCCTGCGTGACGACCTGCGGCTTGCCGATCGTCAGCTCGAAGCCCTCGCGGCGCATCTGCTCGACCAGGATGGCGAGCGCGAGCTCACCACGGCCCTGGACCTCCCAGGCGTCGGGACGCTCGGTCTCGAGGACGCGGAGCGAGACGTTACCGACCAGCTCGCGGTCCAGACGGTCCTTGACCTGGCGGGCGGTGACCTTGCGGTCCTTGACCGCGGACTTGGCGTCCGCGCCCTTGCCGCTGCCGCCGCGGCCGACCATCGGGGAGGTGTTCGTACCGATGGTCATCGAGATCGCCGGCTCGTCGACCGAGATCAGCGGGAGCGCGATCGGGTTCTCCGGGTCGGCCAGGGTCTCGCCGATCATGATGTCGGGGAAACCGGCGACCGCACAGATGTCACCCGGGCCCGCCACCTCGGCCGGCTTGCGGGTGAGCGCCTCGGTCATCATCAGCTCGGTGATGCGGACGTTGGAGATGGTGCCGTCACGCTTGATCCACGCGACGGTCTGGCCCTTGCGGAGCTCGCCCTGCTCGACGCGCACCAGCGCGATGCGGCCGAGGAAGTTGTCCGCGTCCAGGTTGGTGACGTGGGCCTGGAGGGGGGCCTCCTCGTCGTACACCGGGGCCGGGACGTGGTCCAGGATCGTGGAGAAGAACGGCTCCAGGCTGTCGCTGTCCGCGGGGACGGTGCCGTCCTCCGGCTTGGTCAGCGAGGCCACGCCGTCACGGCCACAGGCGTAGACGATCGGGAACTCGATCTGCTCCTCGTCGGCGTCCAGGTCGAGGAAGAGGTCGTACGTCTCGTTGACGACCTCGTCGATCCGGGAGTCCGGACGGTCCGTCTTGTTGATGCAGAGGATGACCGGCATCTTCGCCTGCAGGGCCTTGCGCAGGACGAAGCGGGTCTGCGGCAGGGGACCCTCGGAGGCGTCCACCAGCAGAACGACGGCGTCCACCATCGACAGACCGCGCTCGACCTCACCACCGAAGTCGGCGTGGCCGGGGGTGTCGATGATGTTGATCGTGATGGGCGCCCCGCCGTCCTTGGGGTGGTACTTCACCGCCGTGTTCTTGGCGAGGATCGTGATGCCCTTCTCACGCTCCAGGTCGTTCGAGTCCATCATGCGGTCGTCGAGGTGCTGGTGGGCGGCGAAGGCACCGGCCTGCTTGAGCATGGCATCGACGATGGTCGTCTTGCCATGGTCGACGTGGGCGACGATGGCGACGTTACGGATGTCGTGGCGCGTGGGCACTTCGGCGCTTCTCCCGGGATCGTGGATGGCGACGCGTACGGTCCGGCACGCGCGCCTCGACCGGGCGGAAAACCTGCCACGGCCTTACCCCATCGTACGTCGGCTGGCGGGAACCGCCTGCCGGGGGGTCTGTCAAGAGGCCGGACGACTGAGCACGGCCGGGTCCTGGGTGGGGGGACTCGGCCGCAGGTGGAGCCTGTAAACACGCGGGTCAACGGGTACGTACGACCTTGCCCGCCGGGTGATCCGGCGGGCAAGGGACTTGAGTCACATCTGAGCTTGAGACCTTCGAATCAACCCTGGATGCACCCCTTCGTCATCACTTCTTCTCGTTCTTGCCCTTGGCCGCGGCCGGCTTCTTCCAGCCGATGTCCTGGTAGCGCGGGGCACCGAGGCCGAAGGCGCCCGCGTTGGTGAGACCCGGCTTCACGGCCACCAGCTCGGGGCGCTGGTAGAGCGGGATGGACCCGGCCGTCGCCCAGATCCGGGCGTCGGCCTTGCGCATCAGCTCGCGGGAGGCCGCCTCGTCCAGCTCGCCGAGCGCCTGGTCGAAGAGCTGGTCGATGTGGTCGGTGCCGACCCGGGTGTAGTTCTGTTCGACCAGCAGCGAGCCGTCCGCGGCCGGCTCCGGCTTGGCGAAGATCGGCCGGGCGTCGGTGGCCGGGTAGGCGGTCGCGGGCCACGAGTAGAGCGCCAGGTCGTACTGGCCCGAGGCGATGTGGTCCTTGAAGAAGCTCTCGTCGGCCACCTTGGTCAGCTCGGTCTGCACGCCGACCTTCTGGAGCATCTGCGCGATCCGCTCTCCGACCGTGCGCAGCGCCTCCGAACCGGGACCGGCCGGCAGGACGAAGCGCAGGGCGAGCGGCTTGCCGTCCTTGGCGAGCACGCTGCCGGAGGTGCGTACGGCCTGCTTTGCGGGGGCCGGGGCGGTGCTCGCCTTGGCCGGGTCCGCCGGGTCGGCGGCGGCCTCGGCGTCGAGGGCCGGGCTGCGCTTGCCGTCGTCCACGGCGTCGGCCCGGGCCCCGGACTGGGCTTCGGCCTGGGCGCGCAGGTGCTGCTCCTGGAGGTCCGCGAACGGCTCCGGGGCGAGCACCGGGGAGGGGCGGCTCTGCCCGTTCGCGGCGAAGGCGTCGGCGTCGACGATCTCTCCGTCGGGGGCGGAGCGGCCGTACCGGCCTTCGGGCACGTCCGCGCCCGCCGGGTCCTCGGGGCCTTCGGGTCGGTCGTCGGGGTGGGTGTCGCGCAGGGCGGCCGCGGCGTTCCGGGCGGCGTCCCCGGGCTTGCCGTCGTCCTGGCCGACGATGTAGAGGCCGTCGTTCCCGGTGCCCGGGCCCGCGGCCGGGCCCGCGGGAGTCCCCGCCGGAGTCTTGGAGTCGTCCGTCTCCTTCGCGGCTTCCGAGCCCGCCTTCGCTCCCACCGGCTCGGTGATCTTGCCGCCCCGGCGCCAGCCGGCGTCCGCGAGCAGGGCCTGCGAGGCCTGGGTGTCCTGGCCGCCGAGGGCGTCGCTGTTGTCGGCGTACGCCTGCTGCCCGGCCAGCGCGAGGTGGCTGCCCACCGGCTTCGCGGGCAGGCCCAGCGGCTTCAGGACGATGTCGGCGAGCGCCTGGCGGTCCAGGGCGCGGGCCACGGCACGGCGTACCCGCTCGTCGGCGAGCGGGCCGCTCGCCCCGTTCATGGCGAGCTGGGTGTAGGCGGGCTCCAGGGACTTGCGGACGGTGAAGCCGCGCAGGGCGCTCTGCTCCTCGGCGTACCGCTTCACCGACTCCGCGTGCTTCTGGCGGGTGGCCTGCGCCTCCTTGGCCTTGTCCTCGTCCAGTCCGAAGGCGAGCGCCCACGACAGGGTGGCCTGCGCGGCCGTCACCGAGGCGGCCGGGCCGTGGGCCCCGTCGGCCTTGGCGGCGTCGCGGCGGGCCAGGGCGATCCGGTCGGCCCCGGTGCGGTCGATTTCCGCCAGGTCGAGCTTGCCGGCGGCCAGCGCGGCCGGGCGTTCGGAGCGGGGCACCGCGGTGAGGACCAGGGTGTCGAGCTTGGCGGGGCTGCCCCACCAGCGCGGGTTGCGGGTCAGCGAGGCCGTACCGGTCTTCTTGTCGATGGCGCCCAGGCCGAAGGGGCCCGCGGTGACCTTCAGGGCGCCCCGGGCTCCCTCGTTGAAGCTCTCCGGGGTGCCGGTGACCTGCTTGGGGTAAAGGGGGCTGAAGAGGGAGCGCCAGTCGGCGTACGGCCTGACGAAGGTGACCTTGACCTCCAGGTCCGTCTTGCCGCGCTCGATCTTCTCGATCCGGTCGTAGCCGGCGTTGCGCGCCGTCCAGTACGCGGAGTCCTTGCCGTTCAGGGCCCGCCACTGGGCGACGAAGTCGGCAGCGCCGATCTCGCGGCCGTCGCTCCAGACCGCCTGCTGGTTGAGCTTGTACAGGACGACCTGCTTGGGCTCCCGCTCGACGACCTCGGCCTTCTCCAGGTAGTCGGGATTGGCCACCGGCCGCCCCTTGCCGTCCAGCACGAACAGCTGGGGCAGTACCGCCCCGGCGATCCGGTTGGTGGTGGCGTCCGCATCGGCCTGGAAGGCGTTGAGGGTGGCCGGCATGGAGTCCACGGCCCACCGCAGCACCCCGCCGTCGGCGACCTTGTCGCGGGTGGCGGCCGCGATGTCCTGCCCGGCGGCGGCCGGGCCGCCCTCGTCTTCACCCGCGCCGCAGCCCGCGAGCAGCGGCAGTGCAAGAACTCCCGAGGTCAGGAGCGCCAAGGACCTGCGCCTTCTCTGGGACATGGGTGGTACCTCCGGGGCGGGGCGTGGGGGGAGCCGTGAAAGGGGGATGTTTTGATCACGTTCGGCGGTATATGGAGCTGATCACACTGGGTGCCGAAACCCACTGAAATCGACACCCCGCCGCACTCACCGCAGCCGGCCCCCGCCACGCCGCGAACCCCACCCGTGCGGACCAATCCGGCTTGCTTCCCGAGCGGGCGTTCCCCCGTAAGAGGGATGAAAATGGGGGCAGGGAGGGGCGCACAGTTCGCGCCTGCGCGCCCGCAATCGCTGCACGTCCCTTCACAACGGGGGACGGAAGGCGCGACACTCGCAGGCGCACATGAGCGTTGCCACCGCACCCAAGGTGAAGTGAGGGCAAATCATGTCCCTGCAAGACGATTTGACCGCCGTACGGCGCAACCTGAACGAGCTGGTCCGCTCGGTGGAGCAGCTGGAGAAGGATGTCGCGCGGCAGGCGCCGGCCGCCTCCCGGCCTCCCGGCGAGGGCGCGATGGTCAGCGTCCCCGACACCCCGTACGACAGCGCGCTGTGGACGGACGCCGACGACGAAGGTCTCGGCGCCCGCGACCGCCGCGCCCCCTGACCCGCCCTCTCCCGCACACCCCACCACCCCGCAGGACCCGGTCACCCGCAGCGACGGCGGCCGGGTCCCCGGGGCACCCCTCATCACTCCACTCGGAGTCCCTCTTGGCCACAGGCACCCAACCATCCCCACAGCGGCCCGGCGGCGTCCACGACGCCTCGCGGGCCGCGATCGCGGCCCGGCACCTGCGGACCGACCGGTGGTGGCTCTCCCCCGCCGGCACCGCGGCCGGGCTGCTCGCCTTCATCGTCTACTCGAGCTGGCGGGCCTTCGCCAACGCCGACTACTACGCGGCGCCGTACGTCTCCCCGTTCTACTCCCCGTGCCTCGCGGAGAACTGCGCCGACATGCGCGGCGGCCCGAACCTCGACCTCTTCGGCAGCTGGTGGGGCCTGTCCCCCGCGCTGCTGATCCTGGTCTTCCCGCTCGGCTTCCGGCTGACCTGTTACTACTACCGCAAGGCCTACTACCGGGGCTTCTGGGCCTCGCCGCCCGCCTGCGCCGTCGCCGAGCCGCACGCCTCGTACAGCGGTGAGACCCGCTTCCCGCTGATCTTCCAGAACATGCACCGGTACTTCTTCTACGCGGCGCTGCCGGTCGCGGGCATCCTCACCTACGACACCGTGCTGACCTTCCGCGACGAGCACTACGCGTGGGGCCACATGGGCCTCGGCACCCTTCTGTTCCTCGTGAACATCGGGCTGATCTGGGCGTACACGCTGTCCTGCCACTCCTGCCGGCACATCATGGGCGGCCGCCTGAAGCACTTCTCCAAGCACCCGGTCCGCTACCGCCTGTGGGGCTGGATCAGCCGTCTCAACACCCGTCACATGCAGCTGGCGTGGGCCTCGCTGATCAGCGTGGCCCTGTGCGACTTCTACGTGTACCTGCTGGCCAGCGGCGCCTTCACCGACCCGAGGATCTTTTAGATGACCCAAGTGGAACGGCAGCAGTGGGACGTGGTCGTGGTCGGTGCGGGCGGCGCCGGGCTGCGGGCCGCGATCGAGGCGCGCGAGCGGGGCGCCCGTACGGCCGTGATCTGCAAATCCCTCTTCGGCAAGGCCCACACCGTGATGGCGGAGGGCGGGATCGCCGCCTCCATGGGCAACGTCAACGAGGGCGACAACTGGCAGGTCCACTTCCGCGACACGATGCGCGGCGGCAAGTTCCTGAACCAGTGGCGGATGGCGGAGCTGCACGCCAAGGAGGCCCCGGACCGGGTCTGGGAGCTGGAGACCTGGGGCGCGCTCTTCGACCGCACGCCCGACGGGAAGATCTCGCAGCGCAACTTCGGCGGGCACGAGTACCCGCGGCTCGCGCACGTCGGCGACCGGACCGGGCTGGAGCTGATCCGCACCCTCCAGCAGAAGATCGTCCAGCTCCAGCAGGAGGACTTCAAGGAGTACGGGGACTACGAGGCCCGGCTCAAGGTCTTCCAGGAGTGCACGGTCACCAGGATCTTGAAGGACGGGGAGAGGGTCTCGGGGACTTTCTGCTACGAGCGCGAGACCGGCCGGTTCTTCGTCCTGGAGGCCCCCGCGGTGGTGCTGGCCACGGGCGGGATCGGGAAGTCCTTCAAGACCACGTCCAACTCGTGGGAGTACACCGGTGACGGCCACGCGCTGGCGCTGCTCGCCGGGGCGCCGCTGCTGAACATGGAGTTCGTGCAGTTCCACCCGACCGGCATGGTCTGGCCGCCCTCGGTGAAGGGCATCCTCGTCACCGAGTCGGTGCGCGGCGACGGCGGGGTGCTGCGCAACAGCGAGGGCAAGCGGTTCATGTTCGACTACATCCCGGACGTGTTCAAGGAGAAGTACGCGCAGTCCGAGGAGGAGGGCGACCGCTGGTACGAGGACCCGGACCACAACCGGCGCCCGCCCGAGCTGCTCCCCCGCGACGAGGTGGCCCGCGCCATCAACTCCGAGGTCAAGGCCGGGCGCGGCTCCCCGCACGGCGGGGTGTTCCTCGACGTGTCCACCCGGATGCCGGCCGAGAAGATCAAGCGGCGGCTCCCGTCGATGTACCACCAGTTCAAGGAGCTGGCGGACGTGGACATCACCGCCGAGCCGATGGAGGTCGGCCCGACCTGCCACTACGTGATGGGCGGCATCGCGGTCGAGTCCGACACGGCCGCCACCCTCGGGGTACCAGGCCTGTTCGCCGCCGGTGAGGTCGCGGGCGGGATGCACGGCTCGAACCGGCTCGGCGGGAACTCCCTCTCCGACCTGCTGGTCTTCGGCCGCCGGGCCGGGCTGCACGCGGCCGAGTACGCGGCGCGGGACGCCCCGGCCGTCGGCGGGCGGCCCGAGGTGTCCCAGGCGCAGATCGACTCGGCGGCCGCGGAGGCGCTGGCCCCGTTCCATGCCGCCGAGGGCGCGGAGAACCCGTACACCCTCCACCAGGAGCTCCAGACGGCCATGAACGACCTCGTCGGGATCATCCGCCGCGAGGGCGAGATGGCCCAGGCCCTGGAGAAGCTCTCGGCCCTGCGCGTACGGGCGGCACGGGCGGGGGTCGAGGGACACCGGCAGTTCAACCCGGGCTGGCACCTGGCCCTGGACCTGCGCAACATGCTGCTGGTCAGCGAGTGCGTGGCCCGCGCGGCCCTGGAGCGCACCGAGAGCCGGGGCGGGCACACCCGCGAGGACTGCCCGGCGATGGAGCGGTCCTGGCGGCCGGTGAACCTGCTGTGCCGCCCCGTCGAACCCGCTCCCTCGGATCCTGCGGCGGACCGGATCGAGCTGACCCGGGTGCGCACCGATCCCATCCGATCCGACCTGCTCGCGCTCTTCGAGAAGGAAGAGCTGGTCAAGTACCTCGCCGAAGAGGAGCTCTACGAGTGAGTACCTACGATGCCGCGTTCCGGATCTGGCGGGGCGACGCTGAGGGCGGTGAGCTGCGCGACTTCACCGTGGAGGTGCACGACGGGGAGGTGGTCCTGGACATCGTCCACCGGCTCCAGGCCACCCAGGCGTCCGACCTCGCGGTGCGGTGGAACTGCAAGGCGGGCAAGTGCGGTTCGTGCAGCGCGGAGGTCAACGGGCGGCCGCGGCTGATGTGCATGACGCGGATGTCGACCTTCTCCCGCGAGGAGACGATCACCGTGACCCCGCTGCGGGCCTTCCCGGTCGTCCGCGACCTGGTGACGGACGTGTCCTTCAACTACCAGAAGGCGCGCGAGGTGCCCGCGTTCGTGCCGCCCGCGGGGGTGGCACCGGGCGAGTACCGGATGCAGCAGATCGACGTGGAGCGCTCGCAGGAGTTCAGGAAGTGCATCGAGTGCTTCCTGTGCCAGGACACCTGTCACGTGGTGCGTGACCACGAGGAGAACAAGGGGGCCTTCGCCGGTCCGCGCTTCCTGATGAGGGTGGCGGAGCTGGACATGCACCCGCTGGACGCGGCGGCCGAAGCGGGCCTGGACCGCAAGCGCACGGCGCAGGAGGAGCACGGGCTCGGCTACTGCAACATCACCAAGTGCTGCACGGAGGTCTGCCCCGAGGGGATCAAGATCACCGACAATGCACTGATCCCGCTGAAGGAGCGGGCCGTGGACCGCAAGTACGACCCGTTGGTGTGGCTGGGAAGCAAGATCCGGCGGCGTTCCGGCACATAGCCGCCCCCAGCTGTTTACTTCGCACGACAGAATGCCCCCTGAGCAACGTCGTTGACGTCATGTCAGGGGGCTTTCGCGGTGCGGGTGGGGGATCAGCTGGCGGGCCGGTACCGCCTCGAACAGCGGCTCGGCAAAGGCGGCTTCGGCGAGGTGTGGCGGGCGCACGACACGGCGCTGGACCGGGCCGTGGCGGTGAAGGTGCTCCTGGAGACGGCCATGGCCGACGAGGCGGTCGCCCGCTTCCGGCGCGAGGCCACCATCGGGGCGCGGCTCCAGCATCCCGGCATCACCGTCGTGCACGACGTGGGCCAGGAGGAGGGGCGGCTCTTCATCGTGATGGAGCTGCTGGCGGGCGAGGACCTGCGCAGCACGCTGTCCCGGGTGCCGGGCGGGCTGCCGGTGCCGGTCGCGCTGGAGCTGGTCACCCAGGCTGCGGAGGCGTTGGCCGCCGCGCACGAACGCTCGGTGATCCACCGGGACTTGAAGCCGGCCAACCTCTTCCTGATGCCCACCGGGCGGGTCAAGATCTGCGACTTCGGCATCGCGCACTCCTCGGACGCCACGGCCGGCTGGACGGTCACCGGCCGGATCTTCGGGAGCCCGCCGTACATGGCCCCCGAGCAGTGGCGGGGCGAGCGGGTGGACGCCCGGTGCGATCTGTACGCGCTGGGGTGCGTGATGTACGCGCTGCTGAGCGGGGAGCCGCCCTTCGGGGAGGCCGAGGTCCCCTACGTCTTGATGCGCCGGCACATCGAGGACCTGCCGCGCTCGCTGCGGGAGGCCGGTGCGGTGGTCGCGCCGGAGGTGGAGCGGCTGGTGCGGCAGCTACTGGAGAAGGACCCGGCGGACCGCCCCGGGTCGGCGCAGTCCGTGGCCACGGCGATACGGGCCCTGCCGGGCGGGAGCGGGGCCCCGACCGGGGGCGGGGCGCGGGACGGGAGCGGGGCCCCGGCCGGGAGCGAGGCCCCGGACGGGAGCGGGGCGCGGGTCGGGTCCCCGGCCGGGGGTGACGCCCGAAGCGGGGCGGGCGGGGCCAACGGAGCCCGGGGCGGGCCGGAGGCAGGACCCGGGGCTGGGGGCAGGGCTCGGGCTGGGGACGAGGACGGGTTCGACCCGGGTGCCCGGGGTGGCGCCGGGGTCGGGACGGGGTCCGGGAACGGGTCCAGGGGCGGGAACGGTTCCGGCCGCGGGGTCGGAGGCGGGCCGGAGGCAGGGGCCAAGGGCGAGTACGGCGCGGATGACCAGCCTGGCGTCGGGGTCCGGCCCGGGCCAGAGCTCGGGAACGGGGCCGGCGGCGGGGTCGGAGGCCGGCCGAAGGCAGGGGACGGGTACTCGTACGCGTACGGCGCGGATGACCAGGCCGGGGCCGGAGTCCGGCCCGGGCCAGGGGACGAGAACGGGGCCGGCGGCGGGGTCGGAGGCCGGCCGAAGGCAGGAGACGGGTACGCGTACGGCGCGGATGACCAGGCCGGGGCCCGAGTCCGGCCCGGGCCAGGGGACGAGAACGGGGCCGGCGGCGGGGGCGGGACGAAGGTCGGGGTCGGGGACGGGCTCGGCGCCAGGGACGGGGATGGGCTCGGGGCCAGGGACGGGGATGGGTTCGGCGCGGGCGACCCGGGTGGGGTCCGGGCCGGGTCCGGGGTCGGGATCAGGTCCGACGGCCAGGCAGGCGTCCGGGCTGGGTTCGGGGCTGCCAACGGGGCCGGGTCGGAGATCCGGGCCGGGTTCGGGGCTGCCGACCGGGGCGGGGCGGAGATCCAGGGCCAGTTCGAGGCCGCCGACCGGGGCGAGGCGGAGATCCAGGGCCAGTTCGAGGCTGCCGACCGGGGCGAGGCGGAGATCCGGGGCGGGTTCGGGGCTGACGACCGGGGCGGGGCGGAGATGCGGGGCGGGGCGGAGGTCGGGGAGGTGCCTGCTGAGGTGCGGGCGTTTGTGCGGGAGCTGCTGCTCGAGGCCGAGGTCGGGCTGCGGGGGCTGGAGCCCGGGGACGAGGCGCGCATCGAGGTGCTGACCGTGGCCGCCGACGCCGCGGCGCGGTTCGACGCGGGGCTCGCGGGGCGGCTGCTCGGCGACGCCGAGATCGCGGCGTGGGAGGGCGGCCGGGGCGACGGGGCGCGGGTGGCCCGGCTGCTGACCCGGCTGGCCAGGGCCACGTCCACCCGTGCCCCGGCGCGGGCCCGGCGGCTGCTGACCGACGCGCAGCAGGCGCTGTTCACGGTGTTCGGCTCCGACCGGGAGGGCCCGCTGTGCGAGGTGGCGGAGGAGCTGGCCGTGGTCGCCCCCGGGCAGGCCGCCCGGATCGCCGCGGACCACTTCGCGGACGCCCGGACGGACAAACGGCTGCGGGCCCGCGTCGCCACGGCCGTCGCGGCGGCCGATCCCGCGGAGGCCGAGCTGCAGTTGGCGCTGATCCCGGACGCCGGGCAGCGCGGGGCCGCCACCTACGACATGGTGGTGGCCGTCGCCCCGCACGACGTGGCGGCGGCCCTGCGGCTCAGCGAGCGCATCGGCTCCGCCGGGGGACGGCTGCTGGCGCTGTGCCAGGTGGCGCGGGACCGTTCCGGGTCCGGAGACCCGGCGGGCGGGGCCCGGGCGCTGGAGCAGGCCGAGGAGGAGCTGCCGCGGTTCCTGGAGGAGCGGGCGGCCTGGCTGCGCGAGGAGGCGGCGCAGCACGCCGGGGAGGGCCGTTTCGACAGGGCGGAGCGGCTGCGGAAGCAGGCCGACGCCCTGCTGGGCGGCCGCCCCGGGGAGGCTGCCGACGCGAAGGCAGACCACGCGCTGGCGTCACTGGCCACGGCCCGGGCATACAGGGAGCAGGATGCCCGGCTGCCGCTGGATCCGGAGGCGGCGCGGGAGTGGGCGGGCCGGGCCCGGAACCAGCCGGAGCCGGCGCAACGGTCCCTGCAACTGGCCCTCGGCGCCCGCCTGTCCGTGGGGACGGGCCGGGTGCCCTGGCTGGCGGCGGCCGCCGCCGACGCGGGGAGCCCGCCGCCGCCGGGGATCAGGGCCCTGGGCGGACCGGACACCGGCGCCGGGTCGCGCCTGCCGGGGCCCGGGCCGAAGCGGCGTACCGAGCCCGGGGCCCGCGCCTGGCGCACGGAGGCCCGGCCGGACGCCGCGTACGCGGCCGGCGCGCACGTGGTGTGGCGGTCGGGGGCCGAGGTGGGCTGCGTACGGGCCGGGGAGGGCACGACCCGCTGGACGGCCCGCTCCGACGAGGGCGTGGGCTCGGCCGCGCCCCCGCTGCCCGGGACGGGGCCGCTCCTGGTGGCCTGCACGGCGGACGCGGCCACGGTGTACGTCGAGGTCCGGCGCGACGGCGCGCCCGGAGTACGGCTGCTGGCGCGCGAGCCGCGCGACGGGCGGGTGCGGTGGTGGCGGGACCTGCCCGGCACGGAGGCGCAGTCCGGCACCGGAGGCGCCCGCCTCCCCGCGCCGCGGCCGCGGCCGCTGCGCAGCGCCGGGCCCGTGCTGGTGCACGGGGCGCCGGGGGACCTGACCGCGCTGCGGGCGGCGACGGGCGAGGTCCTGTGGCAGCGCCCGGTTCCCGACCCGGCGACGCGCTCCCCCGCCGCGGTGGGCGACTGCCTGGTCCTCGCGGACGAGCTGCGGCTGCGGGCGGTGCACCTGCCGACCGGCCGGCCGGTGTGGTCCTTCCAGCGGTCCCGCCCCACGGCGCGCACGCTGCACGATCCGCGGCTCGCCGGGAGCGGCCTCGTCCACCTCCTGGACGAAGGCGCGCTGCTGGCCCTGGAGCAGGGTTCCGGCCGGGAGGTGTGGCGCTTCGCGCCGGGCGCCCCGGCGGAGGGCGGCCCGCTCGTCGAACGCGGCACGGTGTACGCGGTCTCGCACGCGCCGGAGGGCCGGGACGGCCGGGAGGGCTGGGACACGGTCCACGCCCTCGATGCGGGGACGGGCGCGCTGCGCTGGCTGCGCCAGGCGGCCCGGTGCGGCGGGGCGGGGTGCGGGTTCGAACTGTTGGGGCTGCGTCCGGGCGGCCTGTACGTCAAGGTCCCCCAGGGCGGTCGGCGCGGTCTCCTCGGCCGTTCGCCGGACCCGTACGTGGCGGTCCTGGACCCGGCCTCGGGCCGACCGCGCCGGTATTGGGACCACCCGCCGCCGGCCACGGCCGAGGCCCTCCTGGTCGGCGACCACCTCGTCCTCTCCCGCCCGGAGCTCACGGCGTACGAGCTGCCCTAGAGGGTGTCGGCTCCGGGTGCGAGAGGGGGAAACCGCCCATACTCTCCCAAATGTGACTCCGCCGAGAAGCAGCACGAACAGCCGCACCACCGCCGAGATATCCGTCCGGACCGGCCTCGCCCTCGCCGCCGCGCTGCTCGGGCTCACCGGCTGGGCGACAGCCACCGCTCCGGCCGCCCGGGCCGACGACCCCGTCACCCTGTCCCAGCAGGGGCAGATCACCGACCGCGTGGGCGCCCTGGGCGACCGCAAGCCCCAGGTCGCCGCCGCGCTGGACAAGCTGTACGCCGACCGGAAGGTCCAGCTGTTCGTCACGTACGTGCGCGACTTCTCCGACCGGTCCGCGCAGAGCTGGGCCGACGCCACCGCCCAGAAGAACGGCCTCGGCCAGAACGACGTCCTGCTGGCCATCGCGACCGGGGCCCGGCAGTACGCCTATTCGGCCGATGTCGACTCCGGATTCACCAAGGAGCAGCTCGCGGCGGTCGCGCAGACCGCCATCGAGCCGGCCCTCAAGCAGAACGACTGGGCGGGCGCCGCGATCGGCGCCGCCGACGGCTACGACGCGGTCCTGGGCGGACAGCCCGTGCCGGTCCCGGCCATCGTCCCCGGCGAGGCCGACCCCGGAGGCGCCGCGGCGAGCGGCGGCGAGAGCGGCGCCGGGGACTTCGTCCTCCCGGTGGTCGCGGTCGGCGCGGCCGGCGCCCTCGGGGCGTACGCGTATACCCGCCGCAAGCGCAAGCAGGCGGGCGGCGGCAGCGGCGGCTCGAAGACCACCGGCTGGTCCGGGCAGGGGCCCGGCCCCGTTCCCCTGCCGGAACTGGATGCCAAGGCCAAGGCCCTGCTGGTGGAGACCGACGATGCGATCCGCACCAGCACCGAGGAACTCGGCTTCGCCACCGCACAGTTCGGCGAGGAGGCGGTGTCGGCCTTCACGCAGGCGGTGGAGTTCGGGAAGGGCGAGCTGACGGCCGCCTTCCGGCTGCGCCAGCAGCTCGACGACGCGTACCCGGAGGACGACGCCACCCGCCGCCGGATGCTGGACGAGATCGTGGCCCGCTGTACGGAGGCGAGCCGGCGGCTCGACGCCGAGTCCGCGGACTTCGACCGGCTGCGGGACCTGGAGAAGAACGCCCCGCAGGCCCTCGCGACCGTGGAGGCCCACTTCCGCGCCCTGACGGGCCGTACGACCACGGCGGAGGCGACCCTCACGGCGCTCGGCCGCCAGTACGCGGACTCCGCGGCGGCGCCGGTGGCCTCCAACCCCGAACAGGCCAAGGACCGGCTGCTGTTCGCGACGACCAGCCTCGGCGAGGCCCGCGCCGCGATCGACACCGGCGAGAACGGCAAGGCCGCCGTGCACGTCCGGGCGGCCGAGGGCGCCGTGGACCAGGCGGCCACCCTGGTCGACGCGGTGGAGCGGCGCGCACAGGAGCTGGCGGAGGCGGCCGGGAAACTGCCGGGCGCGCTCAACGAGACGGACACCGACCTCGCCGACGCGAGCGGACTGCTGACCGGCACCGCCGAGGGCACCTCGACCGCCGATCTGCGCGGCCGGATCAGCCGGGCGCAGGCCGTACTGGCCGACGTACGGCAGGAGCAGGCCGCCGGCCGGTACGACCCGCTGGACGCACTGCGCCGCGTGGAGGAGGCCGACGCGGCCCTCGACGAGGCGCTGGCCGGGGCCCGCGAGCGGGAGTCGGGCCGGCAGCGGGCCGCGGCCCTGCTCGATCAGGCCCTGCTCACGGCGCGCAGCGCGATCGGCGCGGCCACGGACTACATCACCACCAGCCGGGGCGCGATCGGCAGCCAGGCCCGTACCCGGCTGGCGGAGGCCCAGCGCCACCTGGAGCGGTCCGCCTCCCTGGCGGGCTCGGACCCGGCGGGCGCACTCGCCGAGGCCCAGCAGGCGGACTCGCTCGCGCGCCAGGCGCAGCAGCTGGCCGAACAGGACGTACGGGGCTACCAGAACCCGTACGGCGGTGGCGGCCGGCAGCAGGGCGGCGGCATGGGCGGCGCGGTGCTCGGCGGGATCATCCTCGGCGAGATCCTGGGCGGCGGACGCGGCGGAGGCGGCTTCGGCGGCGGGGGCGGGGGCTTCGGCGGCGGCTTCGGCGGGGGCGGCGGACGCGGCCCCGGCTCCTTCGGCGGCGGCGGCACCCGCGGCCGCATGGGCGGCGGCGGCCGCTTCTGAAACGTACTCCCTTCGCTCCCCCTCCCCCTCCCAAGGAGACACCGCACATGAGCAAGCAGAGCATCCTCGGCCGCGTCACCCAGCTCGCCAAGGCCAACATCAACTCCCTGCTGGACCAGGCGGAGGACCCGCAGAAGATGCTGGACCAGCTCATCCGCGACTACACGAACAACATCTCCGAGGCGGAGCAGGCCGTCGCCACCACCATCGGCAACCTGCGGATGCTGGAGGCGGATTACAAGGAGGACGTGGACGCGGCCGCGGAGTGGGGCGGCAAGGCCCTCGCGGCGAGCAAGAAGGCCGACGAGCTGCGGGGGTCCGGGTCGGCCGCGGACGCCGACAAGTTCGACAACCTCGCGAAGGTCGCGCTCGGCCGCCAGATGCAGTCGGAGAAGGAGGCGAAGACGGCCGCGCCGACGATCGCCGCCCAGACCGAGGTGGTCGACAAGCTGAAGTCGGGCCTGGACTCGATGAAGACCAAGCTGACGGAGCTGACGGCGAAGCGCGACGAGCTGGTCTCGCGGGCCAAGACCGCGCAGGCCCAGAACACGATGATGGACGCGGTCAAGAACATCGACGTGATGGACCCGACCAGCGACATCACCCGCTTCGAGGAGAAGGTCCGCCGCGAGGAGGCCATGGCCCTGGGCAAGCAGGAACTGGCCGCCTCTTCCCTGGACGCGCAGTTCGAGTCCCTGGACGACCTCGGCAAGACCTCGGAGATCGAGGCCCGCCTGGCCGCCCTGAAGTCCGGCAGCCTGAGCAAGCCCTACTAGAGCCTTCCCCCGCACCTCCCCGGGCCTGGCCGCGGCCGGCCCGGGGGCGCACTACCCGTACATGCTCAGCAGTTGCTCCGCCGACAGTTCCGTCACCGATTCCGCCACCGCGCCCGGGAGCGGGAGTTCGAACCAGACGGTCTTGCCGCGGTGGGTGCGGCGGGTGCCCCAGCCCGCGGAGAGCAGGCCGACCAGCTGGAGGCCGCGGCCGCCCTCGTCGGTGTCGCGGGCCCTGCGGCGGCGGGGCTGGACCAGGTTGGCGTCCCAGACCTCGCAGACCAGGGTCCGGTCCAGCAGGAGGCGCAGCCGGATCTCGCCCTCGCCGTAGCGCAGGGCGTTGGTGACGAGCTCGCTCACCAGGAGTTCCGTGGTGTCGAGCAGTCCCTCCAGGCCCCACGCGGGCAGCTTCGCCCGGGCCAGCTCGCGGGCCCGGCCCACCGAGCGGGCCTCGCGCGGGAGCTGCCAGTCGCCGACCGCGTCCACCGGAAGGCCCTGGACCCGGGCCATCAGCAGCGCGATGTCGTCCTCGCCGTGCCGGGTGTCCAGGGTGTTCAGGACGTGGTCGCAGACCTCCTCCAGGGGGCGGGACGGGTCGGCCAGCGCGTCCCGCAGGCCGCGCAGGCCCTCCTCCAGGGGGTGGGTCCGGGATTCGACCAGCCCGTCGGTGTAGAGCGCGAGCAGGGCCCCCTCGGGGAGTTCGACTTCGACTTCCTCGAAGGGTTCCCCGCCGACGCCCAGGGGCATTCCGGTGGGGATCTCCAGCAGCAGTCCGGGGCGGGGGGTGCCGCCCTCCTCCACCGGTTCCACCAGTACGGGCGGCATGTGGCCGGCGTTGGCGATGGTGCAGCGCCGGGTGACCGGGTCGTAGACGGCGTAGACGCACGTCGCGAGGTACACCTCGGAGCGGTCCGCATCCCGCGACAGGGCGGCCCGCGAGGCCTGCTGGGAGCCGCCGGGCGCGCCGAGGCCCCGGGCGATCTCGTCCAGCGCGGTCAGCACCTCCGCCGGTTCCAGGTCCAGCAGCGCGAGGGTCCGTACCGCGGTGCGCAGTTCGCCCATGGCGACGGCGGCCCGCAGTCCGCGGCCCATGACGTCGCCGACGACGAGCGCCGTGCGGTGCCCCGGCAGCTCGATGACGTCGAACCAGTCGCCGCCGACCTCGGTGGCGGCGTTCCCCGGCAGGTAGCGGCAGGCGATGTCGAGTCCGGCGGCCTCCGGGTCGCCGGGGGGCAGCAGGCTGCGCTGGAGTATCAGCGCGCGTTCGTGTTCGCGCCGGTAGAGCCGGGCGTTGTCGATGCAGACGGCGGCGCGCGCGGCGAGCTCCACCGCGACCGCCCGGTCGCGTTCGCCGAAGGGCTCGCTGCCCTTGGTGCGGGAGAACTGCGCGAGTCCGACCACCGTGTCGTGGGCGACCAGCGGGACCACGAGCGTGGACTGGACGAGGTCCCCGGACTCGGGCCCGCCGCCCTCCACCAGCCGCGGCCGCGCCGTGCGCAGGGCGAACGCCCCCGGCGATCCGGCCGGGTAGCGGTGCACCTCCCCTACGGAGACCAGCGCGCCCGGACCGGACAGCGGCGCGTCCGACACGGCCGAGGAGAAGGCCACCCGCCGCAGCGGCGCCGAGGGCGCCCGGCCCGGGCCCTGGCCGGGCAGGCTGGGCACGCCGGGGCCCTGCGGGCGGGCGGGGCGGTCGTCGTCGCCGAGCAGCAGCCCCTGGTAGAGGTCGACGGCGGCCAGGTCGCAGAAGCCCGGGACGGTGACGTCGAGCAGCTCGCGGGCGGTGGTCTCCAGGTCGAGGGAGTTGCCGATGCGGTGTCCGGCCTCGTTCAACAGGGCCAGGTTGCGCCGGACCCCGGCCGCTTCGCGGGCGGCGAGGTGGCGGCGGGTCACGTCGATGCCGATGCCGGCGACTCCGATGGGGCGGCCGGTGCCGCCGTGGACCCGGTAGAGGTTGATGGACCAGTGGCGGTTGTCCCGGCTGCCGGGGGCGGCGCCGGTGATCTGGAGGTCGTTGACCGAGTCCCCGGTCTCCAGGACCCTGCGCAGCGCTTCGGCCATCCGGTCGGCCTCGTGCGCGGGCAGGTAGTCGTGGACGGTGCGGCCGCGGTGTTCCTCGGCGGCACCGCCGAAGACGGTGGCGAAGCGGCGGTTGGCCCGCTGCACGGTGAGGTCCGTACCGAAGAGCAGGAATCCGAAGGGAGATTGACCGAATATCGCCTGCGAGGCGGCCAGATCGGATTCGATCCGGCGCAGCGCGCGGACGTCGACCACGACGCAGAGCGCGGCCCGCTCGGCGGTTTCGGTCTGGGTCGGCATCACATAGATCTCGGCCACCCCGTGCGCACCATCGCCGCCGGGGATCCGGAAGGGGATCAGGCCGGTCCATTCCTTGCCGTCGAGAATCTCGGCCACCCTGCGGTGTGCGCCGGCGCGCAGCTCCGGGGGCATGAAGGCGTCGACGGGGTCGCGGCCGACGGCCTCGGCCGCGGTCAGCCCGAAGAGTTCCTCGGCGCGCAGACTCCACTGGTCGATCAGCCCGTCGGGCCCGATCGAGAAGGAAGCGACCTTTATGTAGTCATATATCGAGCCAGGCGGGCTGCTGTGCCACAGGGAGTCGCGCCAGGTCTCCCCAGACGCTCCCCCGGGCACACGGGCCTGATGTGCCTGTACAGGTATCTCGCTCACGCGACCGTCCCCTCCAGCTCACCGCAACCGGACCGGCCATGACCGAAGTATTCAGCACCACGGCGCTCTACGACACGGCCTTCGCGATCACAAAAAGATCCCGTTGTTTTCCAGCCAAGCCGTGTGATCGTCGGCTGCCCCTCACCTTGTTACTCACCAGGAAGAGCCAATTCGAACCACACGGTCTTCCCCGACTTCCCGTGACGGGTCCCCCAGCGCTGTGCCGACACGGCCACCAGGTGGAGTCCGCGACCCCCCTCGTCGTCGGGTGTGGCGACGCGTTCGCGGGGTGGATCCGGAAGCGGATCCGAAACCTCCACGAGAAGTGCCGGACCCGAGGGCGCCTCGGCGGCGGCCGGATTGCGCCGTACGAGACGGACTCCGATGGGGCCGGAAGCGTACCGCAGGGAGTTGGTGACCAGCTCGCTGACCAGCAGTACGGTGACGTCGCCGACGGAGTCGAGACCCCAGTCGCGAAGGGTGCCGCGCACCGCGTGGCGGGCGGTGCGGACGGCACCGGGTTCGGCGGGAAAGGCCCATTCGGCGCATTCACCGTCTGTGTCGATCACGCCGATCACTTCCCGGGCCGGCTGGCGACCCCAGTCCGGTTCGAGGGAGAACGGAACCTCGGGTACAAGTACGAGATAGGGATTAATAGCCACATACCCGATATTCACGGCGTCGTACCACTCGGCCCCCCACGGACCGGCGCACTGTGGCGCAGACGGCCTAGCGCGTGCGCGTCACGCGCCCCCACGAACTCCGTGAACTCCGTGAACGCCGTGGACGCCGTGCACGCCGTGAACACCGTGCGCGCCGTCGGCAGCGCTCAGCCGGCGGCCCGCCTCGGCGACGGCCGGGCGGTCCTGGTCGAGCCAGTCCACCGAGTCGAGCTCTTCGGGCCGGAGCCAGCGCAGCTCGTCGTGGTCCTCCAGCGGGAGCGGATCGCCCGAGAGCAGCCGGGCCGTCCAGACGTGCAGGACGAGGCCGGGCTTCAGCGGCCACTCCCCCGGGATCCGCTCCAGCGCCTCGGTCTCCACGCCGAGCTCCTCGCGCAGCTCGCGCACCAGAGCCTCGGGCACGGATTCACCCGGCTCGGCCTTGCCGCCCGGGAGCTCCCAGCGGCCGGCGAGCTCAGGGGGCGCGCTCCGGCGGGCGGCCAGCAGGCGCCCCTCATGACAAAGGGCTCCGCCCACGACCACTCGTACAGTCATGGACGGAGCCTATGGCAGCGGCGACGGGTGCGCCGCACTGCTCAGTTCCTCGTGCCGGTCCGGCCGGCGGTGCTGTCCTGGCCTAGCCGCTCGATCCAGTAGAGCTGCTTGTGCCCTCTGCTTTCGAGGCTGTCGGCGACCTTCTGGGCCTCGGCCCGGGTGGAGTACCGGCCCACCCGGTAGCGGTTGCCGTTGTCGTCCTCACGTATGACCAGCCACGGGAGCAGGGCACCGCTGTCGTTCATCGCGTTTCACCCTCCGCCGACGTACCTGCCCGGGAAACCGCATTGCGCATATGCCCGAGCCTACGCCCGACCTTTACTCAGCGGATACGGTTTTTCACGAAGAGGTACCTCGCAGGCGTACGCATCCGGCCATGCGTACGAGCGGGCCGTGCGCGCCGGTTCAGCGCCCGCGCACGGTCGGCAGCGGCAGGATCACTGCGCCGCCCGGGTTCGCCTTGCGGCAGACGTCCCCGCAGGTGGCATCGAGGGAACAACAGAGCGAGCAGATCGGGCCGGAGACGACGGGGCAGTCGGCGATGTCCGGGAGCTCGTACGCGGACTCGCAGACGGCGCACAGGTGCGTGGCGGTGACGTCCTCGACGACCACGTCCGGGCCGTTGACCGTGTTCGGCCTGGCCAGGTAGTACTTCCCCTTCGTCGCCCAGGCGATCAACGGGCAGAGGACGAGCGCGAGTCCGGCCGCGATGAAGGTGGAGAAGGCCTCCGCGTATGTCCCGAAAAGGCCGAAGAAGGCGAGGATCGAGACGGTGGAGGCGATCACCATCGAGCCGAAGCCGGCCGGATTGACCGAGTAGAGGTAGGCCCGCTTGAACTCGATGTACGGCGGGCTGAGCCCGAGCCGCTTGTTGATCACGAGGTCGGCGGCGACGGCGACGATCCAGGCGATGCCGACGTTGGAGTAGAAGCCCAGCAACTTGCCGAGCATCGCGAACATGTTGAGCTCCATCAGCGTCAGCGCGATGCCGAGGTTGAGGAAGATGTACCAGACGCGGCCGGGGTGGCGGTGGGTGACCCGGGAGAAGAAGTTCGACCAGGACAGCGAGCCGCTGTAGGCGTTCGTGACGTTGATCTTGATTTGGGACACGATGACGAACACGGCGGCGACGGGCAGCGCGAGACCGCCGAGCCACGGGCGCAGCGCCTCCAGTTGCGGGGCGATCGGCTCCAGGGCGTGGGTCTTGCCGACGGCCTCCAGGGCGACGAAGGCGAGGAAGGCCCCGCCGAGCTGCTTGGCGGCGCCGATGATCACCCAGCCGGGACCGGCGGCGAGCACGGCGAGGTTCCAGCGGCGGCTGTTGGCCGGGGTCTTGGCGGGCATGAACCGCAGGTAGTCGGCCTGCTCGCCGATCTGCGCGATGAGCGAGAGCGCGATGCCGGTGCCGAAGCCGAAGCCGATCCAGGAGAAGCCGGAGCCGGCTCCTTCCGTCCCGCCGAAGTGCGCGAAGGCGCCCCAGGAGTCGGGGGCCTCGAAGGCCAGCACGAGGAAGGGCAGGACCAGCCCGATCAGCCAGATCGGCTGGGTCCACGCCTGCACCTTGGCGAGGGCGCCCATGCCCTTGAAGACGATCGGTATGACGATCAGCGTGGTGAGCAGGTACCCGATCTCCACCGGCAGTCCGACGGCCTGGTGCATGGCCTGGGCCATGATCGAGCCCTCGAGCGCGAAGAAGATGAAGGTGAACGAGGCGTAGATGAGGGAGGTGAGGGTGGAGCCGAAGTACCCGAAGCCCGCGCCCCGAGTGACCAGGTCCATGTCCAGGCCGTACTTGGCGCAGGCGCGGGCGATGGGGATGCCGGTCAGGAAGATGACGACGGCGGCCGCCAGGATCGCGGCGGCCCCGCTGGTGAAGCCGTAGGCGAAGACGATGGAGGCGCCGATCGCGAAGTCGGCGAGGTAGGCGATGCCGCCGAGGGCGGTGCCGGCGACGGTGCCGGGGCCCCAGCGGCGGAAGGAGTGGGGCGCGTATCTGAGCGAGTAGTCCTCGCGGCTCTCGTCGGCGGCGAGCTTGGCGTAGCTCCGGCGGGGCGGCTGTGCCGGGGGCGCGGGGGTGGTGGCGGTATCGGTCATACCGCCGGAAGGTAGGCCGCTTCCGTGACGGCCCGTCACGCTTGGGCATTGCCCGGGGGTTACGCCCCCGGCCCCCGTGTCACGGCGGGGTTACACCCCGCTGACCCCCTGTCCGCTGTCCGGTGCGGCGGGCTCCGCCGATGCGTTCCGGCTCGCCGCCGTGGCGGGGGCCCGCCCCCCCCCCCCCCCCCCCCCGCGCCGGCGAACGCCCCGGGCGCGGGCGCTTCGACGCAGCGGCCGCACCCGGCGGCCGC